>JAFMRP010000008.1 GCA_017354095.1 Ktedonobacteraceae bacterium | reverse complement strand
GGCCGGCGAATGCAGCGCGCATGTAGTCAGATTCAAAATAATCGGCCAGCATATCATAGAGATTGCCAAACATCAGGCGGCGGTAAATCTCCTCATCCTTGCCTCGAAAGCGGGCGGCGAGATCGGCAACGGAAGGCGGCTCTTCAAGTAAGATAGGATTGAGAATCTCAGAGGCCCGATCGAAGAACTGCAAAAACTTTGGATAGGCTTCAGCATCGCGTGGTGAGAAGCGGCGAATGCTTTCCATCGTCTTCTCGGTGCTGGCACGCAGAAACAGGTAGTTACCGTCCAGAAAGGGTACAAACATCTGTGGATCTTTGACATACGCCTCAAAGCCATAGCGGTGTAGTTCAAGATCGCGAATGATCTCAGGGCGAAGTAGACTCACAACATAGGCACAGGGTGACATCGTAAAGCCCGCGAAAGGCTCCTCAAGCGTGCAGGCACCGCCAACGCGGTCTCGTTGCTCTACAACGATCACCTTTTTGCCCGCTCGCGCTAGATAGCCGGCTGCGACCAGGCCATTGTGACCTGCCCCAATAATGATAGCATCAAATAACGCTGCCTGTTTGGTCATAATGATAGTTTCCCCTTTGTGAAACGAAAATAAGAGATATTAGGTAGGGATCGTGCTATGCGAGCCTTTCGCATATAAAATCGGCGAATGCACGAATATGCCGTTCAGCCGGTACATAGACGCCGCCAGAGCGGTATGCCTTCGAGGCCATGCTGAGTTGAGTCAGCTCGCATACTTCCCAATCCTGCCGGTTGACAAGATCGAAGATCTCGACAGCATCCAGCGGATCGAAATCTGGTCTGCTCATCACTTCAGGATCGAAGAGCCAGTCGCAGGTCACGCGGCTAGATTCTGGTCCTTCTGGCCAGACGGTGTGAACAACGACATGGTCATCGAACAGGTTCAGCAGCATATTGGGCAGGAGCACTTCGCCGTAGTAGCGTCGCAGGTCCTCTGCCAGGAGTCCCGGCAGCGGTGGACGGCTTGCCTTTCCGGTTACCGTGAAAGCTTCGGCGCCATCGGCTAACCTTGCTGCATCGCCGTTGGCGTAGCTTTTACCTGATCGGAAGCCGGGCAGCAAATCACAGAGCTCAGGATGCATAGGGGCGCAGTGATAGCACTCCATAAAGTTCTCAAGTACCAACTTCCAGTTGGCTCGTAGCTGATAGGTGATCGTCTTGCCTCTCTTCAAATTCCCCACACCATAGCGAGCGAAAGGCGTGTAACTTCCAAATCTCTCGATGATTACAGGATGAAGCTGATCGGCAATGGGGGGTGGGTTATCGGTCAGATTCAGCCAGATAAACCCTTCCCAGATCTCCAGTGCCACGGGGAGAAGGCCATAGGCTGTCCGATCAAACTCCTCGTGAGCCAGCACGTTCGTCGCCCCGATCAGGCGGCCATCGAGTCCGTAGGTCCAGGCGTGATAGCGGCATTGGATCGACCCCTTGAGGTGTCCTGTGGCCTCAGTGCAGAGGCGGGCGCCCCGATGCCTGCACACGTTAAAGAAAGCGCGCAGTTCCCCATCCCTGCCACGGACAATGATGACACTTTCTCGTCCAATGGTGACGACCTGGTATGCTCCTGGCTCAGCAATGGTATCGGCACGCCCGGCACAGATCCACATCTGAGAAAAGATGCGCTCTTGCTCCAGTTCGTAGATCGCCGGATCGTAGTAGTAGCGGCCAGGTAGTGTTGAAAGGAAAGAGGAGTCAGGACGAGCCGTCATAGCCATGGATGTACCTCTCTTTTCTTGCTGTATTGATCGTTGCCCTCAAGGAAGTGTCTCTTTCAGAGCCACCACGCGCAGCCTCCGGTAGTTGATATACCAGCTGTCCTCTCTGAAGAACTCGCTGCGTAACTGCTGCTCTGTCCGGACAATAGCCTGCTCTTTTACGTTGTCCTTTACCTGTTGGAACATTCTGCCGCAGAACATCTCGATCCAGTTACGCAGTCCCTGTTCGCCGCCATCCAGCTTTGTTGGCCGGTCGAATAGCTCGGCCCTGCGTACCAGCAGGCCATGTCTTTCGAGCAGTGGTGAATATTCACCAATCGAGACAAAATACCAATCATTCTCGATCTCGTGCCCGGACAGTTCTCGTAAGGCTGTGCGCAGTGTCGTGAGCGTCTCGGCGCAGTTGCCCTTGCCGCCAAATTCCGCGACGAAGCGTCCTCCTGGCTTGAGGGCTTTGCTGATGCTTTCCGCCACTGACTCAGCCTCGCTGACCCAGTGCAGCATAGCGTTGGAGAAGACTGCGTCAACGGGTGTCGCGACCGTAAAGTTGCGCGCGTCGGCCTGGTGAAACTCAATTTGCGGGTAGGTGGCCTGTGCCTGCGCGATCATATTGAGCGAGGCATCGAGGCCAATGGCGTGCGCGCCTGCCTCGGCAATGGCTTTTGTAAGATGGCCTGTGCCGCAGCCGAGGTCGACAATTGTCTCGCCGGGCTGTGGCTTCAGTAATTCAAGCACGCCCCTGCCATATTGAAAAATAAAAGCGTGCTGCTGGTCATATAATTGCGAATTCCAATCGTTCTCTACCATATTGCACCTCAACCATTACAAACTATCGAGCAGCCCGCTTCCTTCGTTCCACTCTTCCACAAGCTTGCCATTTTGCAGGCGGAAAATCTGTATCAATGTACGCTCAACTGGCTTGCCCGTAGCCGCGACGCCTTCATACGTTCCACGATGGGTGCCGCGCCAGGTTGTGCGTACTGCCACCATCTCCCCCTCCGCCAGCAGCGTATCGATGCTCACCTGTATATCGGGGAAGCCGGTGCGCACCTGAGCGAAGTACTCCCTGACGCCTGCCTGCCCTGGAGCCTGCTCAGGTGTGGAGTGATCGGTAAAAGTGGGCGAGAACAGATCATTGACCAGTTCCAGCTTCCCCTGGTTGAGCGCCTGCTCAAAAACGCGCCGCACCAGCGCTTTACGCTCTTCCGTGGTCATCTCTGTTTTCCTCTCGCTTGCTTTCTCATTTATTTGTCCATGCACTCGTGCGCGAACATGCGTACCGATTCCAGGCTGGCCGAGTCGGGCAGGAAAATAATCAATTCCTGTGTGCCGATCTCCTCCAGTTCCTGGATGCGTTTGCGGATCGCGTCGGGGGTGCCGACCAGAGCTGACTGGCGCAGCCGTTCCATCGGGATATTACGCAAGAACGGCTGGCTTTTTGCCAGGGCCTCCTCATCGGTTGCGGCGATCGCGCAGTTCATCAGCACCGTGCGATGGATTGAGTTGTAATCGCGACCAACGTTTGCGCAGTGCTGCTTGATCACATCAAACTTGTGCGCGATCACCTCATTGGTCTGGTGTCCGACGTTGCAGGCATCGCCGTACTGCGCGACCAGCTTTAGCGTCACCTGTTCGCCGCCGCCGCCGATGAGCAACGGGATATGCGGTTTCTGCGCTCCTTTTGGCTGATTGATGGCGCCGCGCACGCTATGATATTTGCCTTCATATACAGCCTCTTCCTCGCTCCACATCGCGTGAATAATGCGTACCGCGTCGCGCAACTGCTTCAGGCGTGTCGGACCATCTGGAAAGTCGTAGCCATAGGCACGATATTCATGCTCATGCCAGCCCGCGCCAATGCCGAAGTCGAGCCGTCCGTGGCTCAGAACATCAACTGTGCTGGCCATCTTTGCCAGCAGCGCCGGGTTGCGATAGCTATTGCAGGTGACCATCTGTCCAATGCGCACGCGTTTTGTATCGCGTGCCAGGGCTGCGGTGCTGGTCCAGCACTCGAACGTCACCTCCTGGGTTGGCCGGGGAACGGTATGGAAGTGGTCAAAGAGCCAGATCGAGTCAAAGCTGAGCGCTTCAGCCTCCTGGGCCACGCGTGTCATCGTCTCATATGCCTCGACCGGGTCCGTTATTCCGACCAGATCCATGCGCCAACCCTGGGGCACGATCAGGCCAAACTTTAATGCCATGCCAGTGCGTACCTTTCCTTTGTTTATTATACAGAAAACGTCTTTCCTCTTTTTATTAAGGTGTCATATCTGGGGATAATGTCAAGAGAGAAGCCTTGCGGAACTACCACGAGGATCGTCCTGGGCCTATCCAGGAGTATTATTACGCGGGACGCTTGAGCAGTTGGTCAGGCAGGCACCCTGGGGCGTCAGGGTGCCTTATTCGTGAGCGATTTTCGAGAGAATACTTTGATGGGTATCCTTACAATTCCTGTCGCACAATCCTGGCTCCTTCGACCAAAGCGCTTAGTTTGCCAAAGGCTACTTCTCGTGGCAGGTATTTCATGCCACAATCGGGAGCCAGGATCAGATGCTCTGGCTCCACATACTGCAAGGCCGAGCGTATTCTCTCAGCCACCATCTCAGGCGTCTCCACTCTGGTATCGCCCAGATTCAAAACGCCGACAATGATCGTTTTATTGGCCAATTGACGTAGAATTGATAGATCGAGATGTGGCTGAGCTGCTTCAATCGAGATCTGTCTGGCGATACAATCGCGCAGCTCTGGGAGGAATGAGTACTGGGGAGGCCGGTCGTGGACTATTGCTGCATACCCAAAGCAGAGATGCAGTGCTGTTGGCCCTTCGATTCCTTCCAGGGCCCGGTTGATGACCTCCACCCCGTATGTCCGGGCTTTTTCAGGCCTTGCTTGCAGATACGGTTCATCAATTTGTACCACATCGGCCCCGGCAGCTTGCAAGCTTTTGATCTCCTCATTGACGGCTGCCGCGATATCCAATGCCAGGGCTTTCTCATCATGGTAGTAGTCATTCTGAGCCTGCTGAGTGATAGTGAAAGGGCCTGGCACGGTGATCTTGATACGATGGTTGGTGTTGCGTCGCAGAAACTCCACGTCGCGTACCTCAACCGGGTGTAAGCGGCGGATCGGGCCGGTGACTCGTGGGACCGGATTGGGGTGGCCTGTGCGATCCAGGGCCACCCCCGGGTTATCGAGATCCATCCCGTTCAATGCAGTGGCGAAGCGGTTGGAGTAACTTTCCCGTCGTATCTCTCCGTCGGAAATAATGTCTATGCCCGCACGCTCCATATCACGAATGGCGAGGATGGTTGCATCATCCTGGGCTTGTTGTAGCAGGGGTTCTGGGATGCGCCAGATTTCTCGTGCCCGGATGCGAGGAGGTAATCGGCTCTGTAAATTCTTGCGATCAACCAGCCATTCCGGTTGAGGATAACTTCCCACAACCGTTGTCAAAAGCTTATCAGTCACACTAAGTCCTCCTTAGTACAGTTTGCAATACAGCACACCCTGGTGGCCCGCTCATCAGCTCTCGTTATGTAGTGATGTCAGGATAGGGCAGCGACCAGTGCTGAAGGTTCCGCGCGTACTCACGCTGGAACGCCAGTGGCTCTGCATAGTCACGCTCGAACAGGGCGATAAAGAGCGTAAGTGTCAAGAAATGGTGCGCTCCAAGCTCAAAGAGCTTGACGTAGTCATGCGTAGCCAGCGCCTCACGCTCTTCGTTGGTGAACTGCTGCCAGGTGCTGCGTTCGCCCTCAGGCAGGTTCAAGATAACGTTGGCCCGCTCGGATTCCCACCAGGTGACGGTACCTTGGGGATCTACACGGTAGCGCTCAACCAGTTCTGGGTCGCGGTCGATGGTGAAGAGGAACTTGTTGAGGAGATACTTGCTCATGCATCCACTCCCTTCGGATACCAGGTGAAATATGCTTCCATCGTGTGAAATAGATCAAGGGTATCTGCGTAATCAGCCTTGACTTCTCCGGCGACGCCCATCATCAGCATAAAGTCGAGGAAGCCGTGTGTGGCGTTACCCGGAGTCCAGAGGCTCTCAAGCGAGACCTCTCGTAATGCACCTTCGATGTCGCCGGAAGCGATCCACTCGACCGCTTTACGGTCGAACTTGGGGTCAGGCCCGTGTGGGCCGAACTGGCGTGGCCCGCCGAGTTCGAGGGACAGGTGACCGGTCCCGATGACGGCGACGCGCTGATCGCTGGGCCAGGCCTCAATGAGATGGCGCAGGGTGCGGCCCAACTCGACAAACCGCCAGGGCTGTGGAAGCGGCGGAGCGAAGATGTTTGTGTAAATGGGTACAATGGGCAGATCTGCCTGTGGACGTGTTGTAATGATGGGACATGTAATGCTGTGGTCCACGCGCAGTTCGTTGCTGAACGCGAAGTCGAAACCAGCATCCAGCCCGGCGCGAAGCAGGTATGCCGAGAGTTCTTCGTGTCCCTTCAGGACCATGCGGGGCAGTCCAAATTCGCGCTCCTCATTGTAGTAGTTCGCGTCATAGAACGGCGCTTTGCCGATGAGGAACTGTGGCATATTATCATAGAAGAGCTGATGGAAGTGATCGGAGCCGACCATGACCAACACGTCTGGATTGGCCCTGGTCAGCGTCTCTCGATAAGCCGTCACCTTGCGCACCCACTCGTCTGCAAAGTCGGGTTTGCTCTCTGGTGGCGCGGTGCTGGCACGGTAAAAGAATGGGTGGTGGGTGGTGGCGAGGACAGCGACAAGGTTTGCCATAAAATCCTCCTTCGGGCACGGCCTGCGCGCGTGGCAGGTGTTGAGTGAGTCAGGCTAACGTTGTTCTGTGATGTCGTTGCTGGTGGTTGGTCGATACACGGCGTTCCGGTCGACCGTTGAGTAGATATCGGGTGCGATAGGGTGGCGCAACTCTTCAGCAATGTGGCCGAGCAGCCCTGCCGCGCGCGCGAGCAGTGCCACGCCCCGCAGCAACTCAGGTGGCAGCCCAAGGTCAGCAAGCGCAGCACCTGCTACCCCGGCCCCGTTGAGTGGTAGCTTGCGGCCAAGCACCTCTGCATGGACACGACCAATGGCCTCGAACAGGCGCAGATGCGGTCCCCGCAGGCCCTCCCGGTCGGCAATCTCAATGATCACGACCGTGCGTGGATCGACGGTTTTATGAACCGGGTGGCCCAGGCCCGGAACGAAGCGTCCGGATGCGCGCTGCTCGGCGACCGCCCGGCGGGCAAGCTCGTCCCATTGCTCATTGGTCTGTGGAGGCTGATCCGAAACGGTCGCCAGCACACTGGCCAAGAAGCGGCCCGTGTCTTCTGTGACGCCAAGGAACCGCGAACCGCCACCCAGCAGCCCGGCAGCCATCGCGCCCTGAAGCGCGTCTGGGGCGCTGTACAGGGTCAGGCGGGCCGCGATCGCGGTGGGGGTAAATCCGTGATCGGCCAGCGAGACGAGCACAGCCTCGAACACACGTACCTGCTGCGGTGTCGGTCGCTGCTGCGTGGCGAGCCAGAGTGCCAGCTCGCCAAAGCTCATATTGCCAATCAGTTCGTTCGCAAGATCGTGACCGAGCAGGTGAATGCTCGAGGCATTAGATGTGCCGATGCCGGTGGGGTAATCCATAGCTCCCTTATCCGTTACAATGGTGCTCAGCCCTCTCGACGCAGGGCTGCTGCCAGGATATCCAGGCAGAACCTGAATCTCTCACAGTTGTTTTAAGTCCCTCCCGGTTGCAGGTGGCGTCTGGCTCAGCCAGGCGCGAATCAACTCGTTATCCTGGCCGAGCGCCGGAGGAGGGAGGTCATGGCGTGGGGGTGTCAGGGAGAACGAGATTGGATGGCGAATCATTGGCACAGCATCATCTCCGGTGCCAACCTTGACAACAGGATTGAGACCGATCTCGCGAGCGAATGTGACCCCTCCCTCAATGTCATTAATCGGGCCGCACGGAACACCAGCGGCAGTTAACATGTGGAACCATTCGCTGGCTGTTTTCGTACGCAGCCGTTCAACCAGCAGTGGGCGCAGAGCCGCGCGGTTGCGGTTGCGATCCTTAGTGTGTGCGAACCTGGGGTCACGTGGCAATTCGGGGAGACCGAGAACCTCGCAGAGCTTGCTGAATTGCCCATTGTTCCCCGCGGTGATAATCAGATCCAGATCTGCTGTTGGCAGCGGTTCATAGGGAAATACGCTGAGATGGGCATTGCCCATCCGGGCTGGAATGATGCCGCCAGATACGTAGGCGGATGTCTGGTTGACCATCGCTGAGAGCGCCGAGGCGAACAAGCTTACTTCCACATGCTGGCCTTCGCCAGTACGGTTGCGATGATTGAGAGCGGCCAGGATGCCAATGGCCGCGTGCAGCCCGGTTATTACATCGAAAACCGAGATGCCAGATCGATAGGCTGGACCATCAGGATCTCCCGTGATGCTCATTAACCCGGACATGGCTTGCACGATGAGATCGTAACCGGGCAGGGAGGCTCCCTGTGCCGTTCCGAAACCGCTGATGGATGTGTAGATGATCCCGGCATTACGACGCTGGACTGCGTCATAATCCAGGCTGAAGCGCTTGAGGCCGCCGGGCTTGAAATTTTCGATGAAGATATCGGCGCGGGCTGCCAGCTCCTGGGCCAGGCGCAAGTCAGCGGGATCATTGAAGTCGAGCACGATAGAGCGTTTGTTGCGGTTAATCGCCATGTAGTAGGTTGCCATCCCCTCGCGCTCTGGTGGCAGCCAGGTACGGGTGTCATCACCTGTGGGACTCTCGACCTTGATCACCGTTGCTCCGAGGTCGCCAAGCAGCATCGTGCAATACGGGCCAGCGAGTACTCGTGAGAAATCGGCGATCAGCAGTCCGTCGAGCAGGCCTGGCTGGTGGTCGTTCCCGCGTATATCCTTCTCGTTGTTTTGCTTCGGTACGTCGTTGTCCTGTTTCGGCATGAAGTTCACGTCTCCGTAAACTAATAGCGAGCGATCAGCCGGGCGCATCATGCGCCAGCGCCTGTCCGTTATGCGGACTTTTGTCCGCAAAATTAAGTATAGATGACGGTAGGTAGCAGTGTCAAGAGATGCAGTGGAGAATGTCGAGGTTTTATTGGTTAGACGGGGATATTTGATGGGCTGGTGCCAACAATCATCTGTGGACGGCTTTGCCATAGTATCCAGTCAGAGCTGATCGCATCCGCAGTCTGCAATAGCAGAGGAAGATACCTCTCAGTAAGCGTCTCAATGCTTGTTTCTGCAGCGTGGACACTTATATTGAGCGCAGCGACTACACGGTTTGAACCATCGTGCAGAGGAGCTGCAATTGAGCGAATACCGTAGGCCAGGTCTTCATCGGCGAGCGCCCATCCTCGTGTACGTACCTCGCACAGCGCGCAGTTGCGCTCTTCCACTTCTGGTCTCCAGAGTGGTGCGATGCCAGAGCGGCTTGGTATAGCAAGGACTTGTTCCAGTTCATCGGGTGGGAGCTCGGCAAGCAGTACTTTCCCAAGTGAGGTCTGAAGGGCTGGAAAGCGGGTGCCGATAGTCACGGCAATGGTAATGATTTTCGGTACCGCCACCCGTGCGACGTAGACGATGTCGGAACCGTCAAGTTGTGCGATTGATGATGATTCGTTCGTGTGTCCTACGAGTCGCTCCATGTGTGGGCGAGCGATGTCCCAAATGTTGGTCGAGCCAATATAGGCCATGCCAAGCTCCAGGACGCGTGGAGTGAGTGCAAACCCTCCTTGCGCCGTGCGGACATATCCCAGTTCCTCAAGTGTGAGCAGCATCCGACGCGCTGTTGGTCGAGCAAGCCCTGTGGCGGCAGCCACCTCGCTCAGGGTCATTGTTGATCGGTGGGGGCCGAATGCCCGGATGACATTCAGGCCGCGTGCCAGTGCTTCAATAAAGTCTGGTCCTGTTTCGCTGCGCATCTTTCCCCCTGATAGCACGTTAACGCCCACCTGCGCATATGATGCAAGTGAACACAGCAGTATTTTCCTGTCCTCATCGTAGCAGAAACCATAATCGATGTCCAGGTCAGCACGCATCTCCACTGCTCTAAGAATGCATTGGATGCCGCTCCCACCGGTAATTCTGGCCATGAAACTGGTGAAGCTCGATATCATCCTTGACATAGACTCGTCAGTTGTGTAATATGTGATTAATGGACGATTGTCCGTATGGCGGACACCGTTGATCGCCAGCGTTAGCACTTCGAAGATAGGTATCGCACTATGGCTACCAGGACGTAGGCAAAGGCGTCCGGCGGGCGACCGATATCTAAGGGAGGTGTCATGTAGCCTGCTTTGCGTCCTGCTGCCAAGGCACAATGAGGTGAGTAAAATGAGCCAGATCTCAGCAGCAGACAGTAATCGCTTTCCGTCAGGTCGCCCGGTGGTGTTTCGCAACGCCACGGTACTGACCATTGACCCATTATTGGGGATGGTCGAGGGCAGTGATGTCCTTGTCGTCGATGGTCGTATTGCGACAGTAGGGCGGCAACTCGTTGTTCCAGATGGCACAGCGGAGATCGACGCGACTGATGGCATCCTCATGCCAGGAATGGTTGACACGCACCGGCACATGTGGCAGACAGCACTTCGTGGGTTTGGTGCTGACTGGACACTCACGAATTATTTCCAGTTCTATTATCTGAACTGGGGCAAGATTTTCCGCCCTGAAGATATTTATGCCGGCAATCTGCTTGCTGCACTTGAAGCCATCGATGCTGGCGTCACAACGACTGTCGACTGGTCTCATGGTTTGCAGACGATCGCGCATGCGGATGCAGCGGTTGATGCGCTTGAAGGGGTTCCGGGCCGGTTCGTCCTCGCGTATGGTAACCTGCTTGGTGCTCCCTGGCAATGGACAAAGGCTCCTGAGTTCGCCGATTTTATCCGGCGTCGCATTGACGGGCGTGGGGATACACTGCGCATGCAGCTTGCCTTCGACGTTACCGGCGACCCGGCTTTTCCCGAGAAGGCCGCGTTCGAGGTCGCGCGTGACTTCAATCTGCCGGTAACGACCCATGCCGGCGTATGGGGTGCCACCAACGATACTGGTATCCGTTTGATGCATGAGCATGGATTTATGACTCCTTCTACCATTTATGTGCATGCGGCAACACTTTCCGAAGACTCTTACCAGCGCATAGCAGCCACAGGAGGCTACACCTCGGTCTCTGCTGAGAGCGAGCAAAACGCTGGTCAGGGCTACCCTCCTACATGGCTGCTCCGGCGGCACAACATCCCGGTTTCCCTGTCAATGGATACCAGCGTGTGGTGGAGCGCGGACCTGTTCTCTGCGATGCGCGCCACACTCAACGCGGATCGATCTCGTGAGCACCTGGAGTCGCACAAACGCAACGAAACCGTTATGCTCAGCCATCTGCGCGCTGAGCAGGTCGTGATCTGGGCAACGCTTGGCGGCGCTCAAGCGTTGGGAATGGATGGCTTCATTGGTAGCGTCACCCCTGGCAAAAAAGCCGATCTTGTCCTGATTAAGAATGATCACTCTCCAGTGATGTTCCCACTGCTCAACCCCTACGGGCACGTCGTGTTCCAGGCGGGACGTGGCGATGTGCATACGGTGATGGTCGATGGTAACGTCGTTAAGTACGACCATCGTCTCCTTGGTGTTGATCTTGCCAGCGTCAAGCAGGCCGTTGCAAAGACGGTGGAATATGCAAGGGCGCAGATGGGTGAGCAAGCCTGGAACGAGGCAATGAATCCCGCAAAGGCCGAGGTCGAGTTGATTGATAACCCGTATACCTATACCAACCGGGCTCGGGAATAAGGGAATGGGCTATCGTCGCTAACATCTCTACTGGAGTTGCGATACCAGCAGTTGGGGAGAGAAGAATACCATGCTCGATACCGATATGCCCGCAGCGGTGATCCGCAAACATGCTGCGTCACCCGAATATCTCCTCCGGCCCCTTCCTCGCCGTGAGAGAGGACAGGCGCTGGTACGGATCATGGCAGCTCCCATCAGTCCTTTAGATTTGCTATGCGCATCTGGCAAATCCTACTTCGGTGCTCCGCAGCTTCCCTACATCCCAGGCGTGCAGGGCATTGGCATCGTGATAGAGGCCGATGCGCTTGCTCCTGGGCAGCGGGTGTGGTTCTCCTGCGATGCTGGCATGAAGCCGGGCAATGGCAGCATGGCGCTCTATTGCGTTATCGACGAGTCGTCGGCGCTCGTGCTTCCCGAGCAGATTGATACCGACCTCGCTGCGGCACTCGGATTGTCTGCCATCGCCGCGTGGATGGCGCTCACCTGGCGCGGTCATCTTGTACCAGGGGAGCAGGTGCTTGTTCTCGGTGCCAGCGGCGCGGTTGGACAGGTGGCGGTGCAGGCGGCTAAGCTACTCGGTGCTGGTCGTGTGGTTGCAGCATCACGCGATGAGGTCGGGCGTACCCGCGCGCTTTCGCTCGGCGCTGATGCTGTTGTCGACCTCACAGGCGACGATGTGGACGAGATCAGCAGGCGCATCGCTGCAGCTTGCGATGGCCCGCTGCACCTTGTCATCGATCCCGTATGGGGTCTCCCGGCGGAAGCGGCTATTCGCGTGCTGGCTCCTGAGGGCAGGCTGGTCAATATTGGCTCTGCGGCCGGACCCGTGGTGCGCTTTGAGTCGGCAATCATCCGCAGCAGGCTGCATGCTATCCTTGGCTATACCAACAATGCACTGACCCACGAGCAGAAAGCGGAGGCCCTCACGCAAATCCTGACGCATGCCGCCGCTGGCCGCTGCACGGTCGAGCGCGAGACGATACCTCTTGTGCATGTTGCCGAGGCCTGGGAGCGCCAGGCAGGATCTGCCCGGCGCAAATACATTCTCGTTCCTGGATGAGTAGAGCTTCCTGACATAAGTCTGTTGGCTCTCTCGTCTCTGAGTTTTTGAGCGTGCAAGGAAAGTCTTTACTGCAATTGTCTTGCTATTTCATGGAAGATGTGGTATGCTCGCCGCAGAATAAATTATCTTTGTGGAGGTGCTTATATGGTCACTGTCTCGGTCCTGTTCGTCTCCACGCGGCGGGTTTCCACTTTCTAACGTTCTGGCATGTAAAAAACGTTTTTGCTACGGTTACAGATACACAATTGAATGGTGCTTGTGATTTCTAGTGTATCTTGTTGTGCAATTTTGCCTGAATAAAAGCGTTTTTCTTTCATTCATGCCAACTCACATCACACGGCTGCTTATGCCATTCCCCCTTGCCCCTGGAGACGCTTTCCCAGATTGTCTCGTTTCACTCGCAGGGTTTTTGTATGCCCTGCCAGTCCTTGATCAGGGGGCTATTCCACTGCATCTCCCGCTTTCATGGGGGAGTACACGTGTTTACTCCCCCTGCTCTCAACCCAGGAGCATTTCCTTTGCGACACGATTTTTTTGCAGAAGATTCAGAAGAATTTGAACCCGTTACCTTTGTGAAAATGAAGCCAGATGCCCGTGAGCGCTCACGTTTACGCAAAGCCAGTCATACCAAGCCGACAAAAAAAACAAGCTATGAGAGTAGTTCAGCGGTGCAGCGCTGGCTCAAGCAACAAGCGTATGACGTTGAGCCAGAGGCCGAGCAGAGGCAAGAATCTTCGTTTAAACCGATGTTTCTGGCTGGACGACGTGACTCCCCCTGGATACTCTCGTCGCTCACGCCGCTCTATGACCAGAAACTCATCACGGATATCATCTACGAAGCCAGTAGCGGCAAGGAGGCAACAGTGTTCTGTTGTGCTGCCCATGTCGATACAGGCCAGGAACTGCTCGCGGCGAAAATCTATCGTCCGCGTATGTTCCGTAGTTTGCGCAATGATGCGGTGTATCGCTACAGCCGCGTGCAGCGCGACGAGGAGGGGCAGGCCGAACATGGTAACAGCCGCCGGGGAAGCGCGGCCACGCGCAAAAGCGAGAAAAGTCGTGCCGCCCAGGTCGCTTCGTGGATCGAGTACGAGTACCTGACCCAGCGCATTATGTACGAGCATGGTGCCGATGTACCACGACCATTTGCGCACATCGGCAATACCGTTCTGATGGAGTACGTTGGCTCGCGGGATCAGTCCGCACCCCGCCTCAGTGATGTTGTTCTTGATGTAGAAGAAGCACAGGAACTCTTCGATTGCATTATGCGCAACATCGAGTTGGCCCTGGTGCATGGACGCATTCACGGCGATCTGTCGGAATATAACATCCTGTATTGGGAAGGCAAAGTCAGCCTGATCGATTTCGCTCAGGCTGTCGATCCCTACCATAATTCGGATGTGTTTTCGCTCTTTGCCCGCGACATCGACCGCATCTGCCGTTACTTTTCGCTCTACGGTGTGGCGTGTGATCCCAATGCATTGGCTCGTTCTATCTGGACGCGCCACATGGGACCACTGCCAGAACTGTTGTAGTACCTGGGGAGGTTTGCGCCAACCCGGAATTGAAAGATAACCATGAGGATGAAGGAGTCATTGCTTGCGTGTGGGCAAAGCAATGACTCCTTCCTGTTTTTCCAGATAGAATCGAAATCAATCGAAATAGTAACTCTATCGGCAGGCAGGGAGAGGATCAATGGAAACGAAACCCTCACGCTCGCTGCTGAGCTTATGGAAACAACTTCACCGCCCAATTTATAGACTCTTCGTGCTTTGACATCCTTCAAAGGCTAGAAAAGCTATCTCCGAAAATTTCAGCTGGACCTATATTTTATAAAGCTATGGCAAAGCTTGACAATAGTGCATACAATATGTTAAATATTTCCAATATGGAATATATCGAAACTAACTGAAATAGAACATCTACCAACCAAAAAGGGGAGGATCAATGGAAATGAAATCCCCTCAGCTCATTGTCGAGCTTATAGGCGTTAGCAAACAATTTGGCGGCGTCCACGCATTGAAGAGGGTAGATTTGGCTTTGTACGCAGGCGAGGTTCATGCCCTCGTGGGAGAGAATGGGGCAGGGAAGAGTACGCTCGTGAAGATGCTGGCGGGGGTACATACTCCTGATGAAGGCATCATCAAGTTTGCAGGCGACCAGATCGAATTGCGTAATCCTGCCCAGGCCAAACATCGCGGTATTGCTGTCATTCAACAGCATCCTTCCCTCTTTCCCGATCTAGATGTGGCGGAGAATATTTTCATGGGGCGCCACCCACTTGATCGTCTGGGACGCGTTGATTGGCGGCGCATGTACGACGAGGTGGATAAGCTATTTGCCTCTCTTCATGTACAATTTTCCTCTCACGATCCCATCAGTAGCCTCTCTATTGCCCACCAGCAACTAGTCGAGATCGCCAAAGCCCTCTCGCTACAGGCTCGCGTCCTGGTCATGGACGAACCAACTGCGGCCCTCTCGGCGCGCGAAATCGAAGAATTGTTCACGATTGTACGCCATTTGCGCGAACAGGGGGTTGCGATCCTCTTCATTAGCCACCGGCTTGATGAGATCTTCACGCTGGCGGATCGCATAACCGTCTTTCGTGATGGTTCACACATTGTTACTGCATCTGCCTCAGCTCTCACGCCAGAAGAAGTCGTTCAGCACATGGTCGGGCGCACCCTGGAAGCCCTCTTTCCCAAGGAAGAGGCTAGTATTGGTGAGGTTGTGTTGCAGGTCGAGCATCTGACTCGTAGGGGGGCCTTTCGTGATGTAAGCTTTACTGTGCGGCGCGGCGAAATCCTTGGTTTTGCCGGGCTGATAGGCGCGGGTCGTACAGAGGTTGCACGCGTGCTCTTTGGTGTCGATCGTGCTGAAGCGGGCCGGATCCTTATCAATGGCCGGGTTGTACACATCCATTCACCGTCTGCGGCCATGCGTCATGGACTTGCCTATGTGCCGGAGGATCGCCAGCAACATGGCCTGATCCTGAATTTCGCGATTGCCCCTAACATGACGTTGCCGATCATGCGTCAGATGAGTAATGTTACCTTGATTAATCGCGTACAAGAACGCCGTATTGCCACAGACTACGCTCGGCGTCTCCAGGTGCGCTCGTCTGGCATTGATCAACTCGCCCAACTACTTTCGGGAGGCAATCAACAAAAAGTTGTGCTCAGCAAATGGTTGGCAACGAATCCGTCTGTGTTGATTCTTGATGAGCCAACACGTGGCATCGATGTCGGTGCGAAAGCTGAGGTGCATCGCATCATTTCGCGTCTTGCGACCGAAGGAATGGCTATTATTCTCATTTCCAGTGAGCTACCCGAAATTCTGGGGATGTCCGACCGTATTCTTGTAATGCATGAAGGGCGTGTCACCAGTCTGTTGGACCGCTCAGAGGCCAATCAGGAGAAAGTAATGTTCGCTGCAACTGGACAGGTGAAGAACAATGAACGTAATTAATACACCATCGGCGGAGGCTGCCATGGCGCGGAGACGCCCCGCTGCCAGGCTTGATCGTATTGTGCGCAGGGTGAGCCGTGTGCGTGAACTGGGTCTGCTTGTGGTGCTCCTCGCTATTGTGGTGATTGTTACAATACAAGTTCCACGCTTTTTCTCGCTAGGCAATTTCAGTGAAATCTTACTTTCGGTCTCTATCATTGCGATTATTGCTGTGGGACAAACACTGGTCATCCTGACCCGCAATGTGGATCTCTCAGTTGGCTCAATAGTTGGCATCTCTGCCTATATTGTTGCTGATCTCTTGAAGCAGCATCCTCAGACCAGTGTTCTACTAGTTATTTTGCTTGGCTGTGCTCTTGGTCTGGGGCTAGGTGCTATCAATGGGCTCCTCGTAGCCGCCGGTCGTGTGCCGGCCATCGTCACTACGCTTGGCACCCTCTATATCTATCGCGGCATTGACTTCCTCATTGCCCGGGGAAAGCAGATTAGCGCGTATGATGTACCAGAGAGCTTCTTGAATCTGGCAACGACGAAAATTCTGGGCGTTCCCCTGCTGATCATTTTCGCGGCAGCCATCGCTCTGATATTTGCCTTTCTGCTGCGCTATACACGACAGGGGCGCCAATTGTATGCTATCGGGAGCAATCCCGATGCGGCACGGCTCGTCGGCATCCATAATAATGTCTTGATCTTCGGTGCGTTTCTCATCTGTGGGTTGTTAGCAGGCTTTGCGGGTGTCCTCTGGGCTGCACGCTTTGCTACCATTGATGCACGGGCAGCAACCAGCGAAGAGCTCCTTGTCATCGCGGCAGTGGTTGTTGGGGGCGTCAATATCTTCGGCGGATCAGGCACCGTCCTGGGTGCTGTCCTGGGTGCAATCGTGCTCGGCACGATCGACAATTCATTGACCCTCCTCAAACTCTCACAATTCTGGCTGCAAGCCATCTACGGCGTCGCTATTATTGTCGCTGTGACGACGGACGCTCTGATCACCCGTCGTATTCAGAAGGCATTGATTAGCAGGAGGCAGCGATGAAAAGCGTGCTTCGTCTCGTTGGCTCCTGGGATGTCTTGCTTGTCCTGTTGCTCGTAATCGTGCTGGGAACAGGCAGTTCGCTCTCACCATATTTCCTGGTGGGCTCTAATTTTACTTTTTTGATCAGTGACAGTATGGAGAGGGCCATTATGGCTCTGCCAATGATGCTGATCATCGTCACTGGAGAGATCGATCTCTCTGTAGCTTCAACGCTTGGCCTGGCTAGTTCTGTGTTGGGTTTGCTCGTTGGCGTTGGGTTGCCTCTGTGGTTGGGGATTGTAGTGGTCCTGCTCGTCGGAGTGGCCTGTGGCCTGGTGAACGGGCTACTGATCACGCGGCTAGGTCTCCCTTCGCTCGTTGTCACGTTAGGCACGTTGGCACTCTATCGTGGGCTTTCATATGTGGTGCTGGGGAGCAATGCGATCAGCAACTTCCCAATAGCGTTTACAAGCCTTGGTCTAGGTACTATTCCAGGTACTATCTTTCCCTGGTCGTTTCTCATCTTTGCTGTTCTTGCTCTGCTTTGCCTGATTGTTTTGCATTTTAGCTGGATTGGCCGGCAGCTCTACGCTATTGGCAACAATAAAGATGCGGCACTCTTCGCGGGCATTCGCGTGGCGCGTGTTAAGCTCTTGCTCTACATGTTGTCCGGCCTCTTTTCAGCTCTTGCTGGCATCATTTTCACTGCCCGTTTCTCAAGCGCGCGCGCCGATAACGCCCTTGGTTTCGAGCTGGATGTCGTGACCATCGTTCTGCTCGGCGGTGTCAGCATCTTTGGCGGTAAGGGCACACTGCCAGGCGTTCTGCTCTCTCTCTTCGTTGTAGCGGGGTTGCGTAATGCACTAGGGCTGATCGATGTTACCAGTGATGTACAGAGCATTATCATCGGCATTTTATTGATTGTTTCTGTATTGGGACCCAACCTGGTGCAGAGGATTCAGACTGCATTCAGTATTCGTCCCCGTTCTGCCAGGCAGTGAGCATATTAAAAGTGCCGTCTGGCGCTCGCTTCTGACAGTAGTCGCCTTTGTGAGAACTGCTTTTTCAGCTTGAAGATGTATTTTGTGAATCACAGGGAGGATCTCAGCAATGAAGACATTACTGCGCACAATGAGTCTCTTACTCCTTACCCTCATGGTCGTGATCCTGGCCGCATGCGGGGGAACACCAGGTGCCAGCACTCCCCAACAGCTCAATGTGGCGTTTCTCCCAAAGGCTATCAACAATCCTTACTTCGATTCGGCTGCGGCAGGTGGGAAGAAAGCTGCCGATGAGCTAAAAGGTTCATTCAAGCAAGTTGGCCCTTCGAATGCTAATGCAGCAGAACAGGTCCCTTTTATCAATACACTCACACAGCAGCATGTGAGCGCGATTGTGGTCTCTGCCGATGATCCGAACGCAATTGCTCCTTCACTGAAGCAAGCCATCGCTCAGGGTATCAAAGTGGTCAGCTACGACTCTGATACTGCGCCCGATGCTCGCCAAATCTTTGTAAATCAGGCAAGCGCTGAGGATCTTGGACGCACCGAAGTACAGGTGCTGGCAAAACAGATCAATTATACCGGTGATATCGCGATCCTTTCAGCAACTTCCACGGCGACCAACCAGAATAGCTGGATAGATTTTATGAAGGATGAGCTATCGAAGCCAGAGTATTCGAAGATGCATCTCGTCAAGATTGCCTACGGAAATGATGACGATCAAACGAGCTACAACGAAACTCAGGGGCTTTTGCAGGCGTATCCTAATCTGAAAGGAATTATCTCTCCGACCACTGTAGGTATCGCCGCCGCTGCGCGTTACCTGGAAGCCAGTGGTAACGCGAAGAAAGTGGCTCTCACAGGTCTGGGAACACCAAATTCGCTGAAGAAATATGTGAAGGATGGTACTATTCAGTCCTTTGAGCTGTGGGACGTGAGTCATCTTGGCTACCTGGCCTATTATGCGGCCTCTGCTCTGGTCTCTGGCAAAATTACTGGCAAGCAGGGCGATACCTTCACGGCAGGCTCTCTGGGCCAGTATACCGTAGGCGAGAATGGCACGGTTGTGCTTGGTCCACCTACGGTCTTCAACAGCACCAATATCGATCAATTTAATTTCTAAGGAACATCGGTTCATACATAAATCCGGATCATGGATATATGGCCTCCCTACAGAGGGAGGCCAGAATCCTTCTATATACCATCTTATTGGCTATTGCACATGTGTGTGCGATAATATAATAGTAAATCATATTCAGAAAGAAGCTTCAAAAGTTCACCTCTGCCCGCTCTGCGAACAATCTGCAGAGAGCGTCCCGGTATGGCAGCGAAGCTCACCGTGTAGAAAGGAACAAGAGAGCATGCCTGATTTCCCCATCATTGACGCACATGTCCATCTGTGGAACCCTGACCGCTTTCGCATCTCCTGGCTGGATGGTAATACGACCCTGAATAAACCGTATGGGCTGGAGGAGTATCGTGCCCATGCCTCCGGCGTCGATGTCGAGGCTATTGTCTATGTCGAGGTCTGCGTCGATGCTCCCTATATGCTGCTGGAAGCCCAATGGGCCACCGGGCTGGCGCGCACGGATACC
>JAFMRP010000152.1 GCA_017354095.1 Ktedonobacteraceae bacterium | reverse complement strand
GTGACAGTATGTCAGCCCGCTTGCTTTCGAGCAAGCTCACGAAACAAAGATGAGCTAATCTCCGAGTTTGAAAACAACTTTTTTCTGGGTCAACTCCAGACACTTCAGGACTTTGCTTGGTTACGATGATAGCATATTCAACCTGGGCAATGCGATGACGATGGAGGTATCGAGGGCACTGCTCCAGATCCCCCAGTTGTTATTGTACCCTCTATTTGGGCATTGATAGGCTGTTGTGATTCAAATACTCTCAAAGCATGCGTCTTTCAATATCCAGTGAACTTGGACATCTTTAACGCAGAGAGCAAGGAATCCAGCAATGTCCCTGTTGGCCGATGGACATCGAGGCGTCCAGACAGAGCTTTATCCGCGCTCTGCAAAATGGCCTGCTGCAGTCTCTGCAGTTCCGCTTCCGTCTCCCATGTACGCTTGAGCCGCACTTGCTGCGAATTGAACGCGTTGATCAAGGGCCAGAGCAGTGGAGGATAGGACCCCAACGGGATTTTGAACGTGCTATGGGTATTCATGCTTTGCGCATGGGTTGCTACGATCTGCTCAATCTGTTGTTGTAATGCCAGCTTCTCTTGCTCCACTTTTTTGCTTTGTTCCACCTGTTGATGCTCCAACCGGGCCGCCATCTCAGCGCGATTCGCTTGTTGAATCGTCTTCAACTGGTTACTGGCATACCAACTGACCACCGCTGCAACCATCAGCTGAATCGAAACAGGCATGATCATAATGGCAGCAAATTGGATCTGCAAGTCGTGGTCAAGTGCTCGTGTATGAGGCTGTAACAGCAAATCGAAGAGAATAAAGAGGATATTGCACGCCCCCATCAGCAGCATGCCTCGCGGTGATACCAGGGTCAATGCCATGATCTCGCTGAGGACAAACAGTTCATAGAGTTGCAGGTTTGAGGTATCAAACGGCCACGAAGTCAAGCATACAAATATCAGTGCTGCTTCAAAAGAAAACGTGACCAGCGCCCCTGCCAGGATGGGATGCCGGTGTTTATTCAGAACCAGCGCGATGAGGCAGATTGGCATCATGCCAAATTCGGGGTAAAGAACGAGGTGATTGGGAAAAACCAGGCAGCCAGGAAGAAAGAGAATAAAAATAATAAAAATGGTCAGAATAGCAATACTCGAAGAGCGCATCTTGCGGGCAAGTTCGCGTTCTCGGAACGAAGCCGTTGGCAACTCTGGCTGAGCCGCCAGCCGATACCAGAAGTCGAGCAAGTTCAACGGCGGCGACTTCGTGTCATTGGTGGCTCGAAGTGAATACTTTCTCTCTTGCATGATGTTACAACCCTCTTTTGATTCTGTTTCATTTCAGTTCCGTATTTCAATCTGTTTCATCGCGATGAGGAAAACAAGGGCTTTTTCCGCCCTCCCTGGTGAAACCCGAAACATCAGAGCTTTGATATCGCGAATAGTGCGTCTTCCGTTGACGAGTGAGAAGATCTGGTGCAAGAACCGGATATCATTTTCTGACCAGGTTGTGAGCCAGGAGAGCTGCAGTTCGGATGCCAGACGGACAGGCACCGCGTCATCCCGCACGGTAGACGCAGCCATCGATACTGGCACGGGCAATCCAGAAGACGGGTGCAAAACGGGCGCAGAAGCAGAGAGAGCTTCTTCTCTCGGATAAAATGTCCAATCGAATGGCCCACCCTTTTCATCAACGTGGATGAGGTATCGCTTGTCAACGACACTTCTCCGACCAAGATCATCGAAGAGGGTACACGATACCACCTGACCATACTCCACTTGAATGATGCACCGGTAGCGCTTCGTTTTCAGGAGCTTTGTAATCGAGATCGTCCCTTGTAGCTCGCCCGTTTGTTGATGGTGCTCCAAGAGGTCGATCGCAAGAGTAAGACCCAGGCTCGCATCAATCCCGTGTGATTCCACGTCAACCTCCAATGTATCAAAATGGGATCTCCTCCTTAAAACAAGAGCAATGAAACGATATTTGTGCTATTATGCTTTTGCCCTTAACCCCCCCTTTTCTCGCTTCTCATCATGACACTCCCTTGCTGAGACGTGCGTTTCGCCTGGCGCCTTTGCTCATGGATGACCGTCCGAACAGTGCTGGGAGCAGAATACGCGGATGGAAAAGAGCGGTCGGTGGTTTCAGCATATTCAGCACCTCGTAAAAGGTCTGAGTAGCAAACGGCTGAGTCGCGGTTACACCAAAGACCCGCTTCGTATACCTCTGGAGTAGGCCGAGCCCAAAGGAGCGCTTTCCCTCCGCTTCTGGATACCGAAGATCCTCACTCGTTGTGAGGAGCCAGGGATCCCCAAGCACGTTCGGCAGGGCCTTCTGGAAGCGCTGTGAGAAGCCAGCCATCGTTCCGCTGCGCGACTGCTGTTGCAAGCAGACGCCGAGAAGTTGGGCCTCCAATGCGGCGACGGTCATGCCCTGTCCATAGATGGGATTAAAGCTGCAGGCTGCATCACCCAGCACGATCAGGCCGTCCGGCATATGGGCACGTTCATAATGGCGCCACCTGTCCGTTGGGACTTTGTGGATCGCAATCGGACTCAACGGCTTGGCATCTTTGATCGCCTCATACAGGTCGGGTTTGACGAGACTGCGAGCGAATGCGAGAAAGCCCGCCTCATCGGCTGGAGGATAATCATGTACATATCCAGAAAGCGTTGCCATCCATGCGTTGCCTTCAATGGGGAATAAATAACCGGTGCGTTTCGTCTCCGGCGGCTGGGGATAAATGATCAGCACTTTCTGAGGGGAATGCGTTTCTGGACGACGATAGACACGGGAAGCATATCCCACTCCTATCTTGATGTGGGTCTCGGCTACAGATGGATGCCCAAGCTCCGTCAGCCAGCGGGGCGTCTGTGATCCACGACCACTTGCATCAACGACGAGATTCGTCGCTATATATTCCTCACGCTGTGTATGATGGCGAATACGTACGCCAGTGATTCCTCCGTGATCCTTGGCCCCGCTGACGAGACCGAGAACTTCGCAGGTATCCCGTATACAGACATTGGATCTCTCTGTCAGACGACGGCGCACATGGTACTCAAGGAGTGGGCGACTCTGGCCATAGACGCGCAGCGATCCCGCAAACTGAGGTTTCCAGGCGCCAAAGTGAAACCAGGAGACATCCCTGGTCACATCGAGTGGCAGAGCCCCATCCGCCTCAAGCGAAAGAAAGATATTGGGAAAGAGATCCCCAACAAGATTCACTCCTTTATTCAATAAAAGATGAACATGTTGTCCCTGCGAGACACCTTTGCGCGCCTGAGCGATTCCGGGCAGATGATCCCGTTCAACAATAGTGACCTGCTCAAAGTAGTCTGAAAGCATTCGCGCAGCTAACAGTCCAGCCATGCTGGCACCGATGACGAGGGCATGTTGCCAGTCAGAGTGCTGTCGTCGCGATGTTGTTATGACCAATGCGATTCCAATCTCCTTCCTCATGAGAGCAATAACAAAAGAGACGTCTACGAGGCAATACCTGATGCACTAGGGTATTATCCTGAACATCCACCACTACAGGTTCCTTTCATGTTTCCCTGCTCTATGCACAAGGATGGCATTGGAAGAAAGAAGCAGGGTCGAAGAAAAGTTACAGAGATGACAGTCAAACGGTCGATACTATCTCCTATTGTGATAGGGAAGAGGAATCCGATGGAAGATGGGTACGCCTCACCTGTTCTCGTTCTCTTGAAGTATAGGTTTCCCTCCCTTTCATTATTGTTTGTCCTCCATCACTTTCTTCTTGACTGCTTGGCTAGTACATATGTATTGCCATCCATAGACAATATAGTTACATACAGCGATAATGCACCACCTACGAAAGTTGTAGCTTTGGGGTGATTATGATGAGGAATGGAGGTGCACTACGAGCACTTACTTAGAAGAGGTTCAGTGAGCGGGCACGAATGATGGCCTGGGTGCGGCTCTTGACGCCCAATTTGCTACAGAGATTATAGACGTGTCGCTTGATTGTATTCACACTGAGCACGAGGCGATGGGCTATCTCGCGGTTGGATGCCCCTTCGAGTAGGAGCGCTAATACGTCCCGCTCCCGCTGGCTCAGTGGTTCAGCAAGTGAACGGTCGCTTTCCGTATGCGCAGAATGGCTTGGAGACGACTGCCCTCCAAAACTATTGAGCAGCGTGATGACGTATTCCGCACAGAAGCCCCGAGCCTGGACACAATGTAACAAGGCCTGCATCGGCGGCCCCTCATCGACGAAGAGCCTCACGTAGCCTTCTGGCTCAGCAAGCAGCAGGGCTCGTTCCAGCATTCCTCGTGACAAGGCCCGTTCTCCTTGCGCCTCCTGGGCGAGGGAGGATACGATCAGAATTTCGATCACGCTGCCCCAGCGCTCTTGTGCCTCGGCTTGCACGAGTAACCGATTCAGCAGAGACAGGACCGGTTGGAGAGACACCGATGTCGCAGCATGTTGTTTCTGTGCGATACGCACCCGTGCCAGGATCAGATATTCGCACTCACGAGGATACGGCACATCGACATCCTCGGGAGCGCAGCGACAGGTCTCTGCCCAGGAGATTGCCGCCTTCAGGTTCCCTTGGAGGAGGTCCAGACGCACACGCTCGGCAGACACTTGGGCCATTAGGGGAGCAGCATACTGCCGTTGCTGGGCGATATGTGCCAGCGTTTTCAGGGTCGAACGGGCCATCACCGCATGACCGCAGGCGTGCTGGAGAAAGGCCTGCGCGATGTAGCCCTGCAGGGCCACCCAGGCTTCCAATGGAACATCCTCATGCAGCAATGCCATCCCTTGTCGCAGATGCTGTTCTGCTGCGGCCAGGTCATTTCGCTCTCGTAAGAGGTTGCCCAGTCCGAAATAATAATACGGACCAGCAAACCGGGTCTGCAATACCTCAGGAGAGGAGATATCCTGCATGATCTGGTCATAGGTGGCGGCTGCCTGGCTGAGTCGCCCTTGCAGCATCTGAAGTCGAGCGAGCAAGGCAATACTGCTCACGGTGGCAAAGGGATTGTGCAAGGTGCGAACCACTGCGACCTTCTCCAGGAGGGCCTGTTCTGTGGCGTGGGTCACATCTCCTGTGATCAGGTATTCAGGGGCTGCGTTGGTCAGGACCCCCGAGCGAGCCAGATCTTCCGTTTCTGGCAGCAGATCGAGCGCCTGTTGGGCCAGTGGTATGGCACGAGAAAGGTCTCCAGAGAAGAATGCGATGGTCGAACGATTGGTGAGGATATATCCCTGTATCAGCTGTGCCTGCTCGGCAGGTATATCCTTTTCTGATCCCACTTCGGCTTCTCGCAAACGAACCTGGGCAGCGTCAAACTGATTGGTCAACAGGAGGAGCGAGGAGTAATAGACACAAAGTAAGGGATGAGCACGCACGACGGCTTCTGGGAGCGCGTTGAGCCATCCGAGCACGGTCGAACGCTGGCCCCGGAAGGCAAATGGGATCACAATCGGCTCGATCAAACGGATGGCGCGTTCTTCATCAGGAATAGCAAGTGCATGGTGCACCGCCTCCAGCGGCAATCCATGATGCTCGCACCACATACTGGCCCGCCGATGCAGCACGGGGATCATCGTAGGCGATTGCTGGCGCAAGTGGCTGCGTAGCACCTCAGCAAACAAATGATGATAGCGGTACCAGCCCCGTACCTCGTCCAGAGCCACGACAAACAGGTTCGCTTTCTCTAGCATTTCCAGCATCTCCTGGCTCTCTTCCTGTTCGATCACCGCATCGCAAAGAGGGCCACTGAGACGATCCAGCAGCGAGGTAGACAACAGAAACATTTGTACTGATGGCGACTGCCGGTTGAGCACCTCCTCGCTCAAGTAATCCAATACAAAGCGATGGGTTCCCGCAAAATCCGCCAAAAAATGGGCGATATCTGTTCTCCCCTGTAAAGACAGGGCTGCCAGTTGCAGTCCAGCAATCCAGCCTTCCGTGCGATCCTCCAGGATGGTCATAGCTTCCGTAGGAAGGTCCATCCCCATCACCACCTGGAGAAAAGAGCAGATTTCGTGACGGGCAAAGCGCAAGTCGAGAGCGCGCACCTCCGAAAGGCGTCCACTGGCCCGTCTGCGGGCCAGTGGCCATGGTGGATCGGTGCGCGTGGCCACGATCAGATGCAATGATAAGGGCAGATGATCGAGCAAGAAGATCATGGCTCGCTGCAGCGAGGCCTCGGTGATGACATGGTAGTCATCGAGCACCAGGACAAGATTCATATCCCCATGCTCCTCAAGGTCGTTCACGAGTCGCGCCATCACCGCCTCTGGCGGGAGTGGTTGCGGGGTGTTCAGCAGGGCGAGGACGGTTGTCCCCATCTGAGGAACGAGTGTTTGGAGAGCCGCGACCAGATAGGAGAGAAAGCGGGTGGGATCGTTATCCTCCGGCTCCAGAGACAGCCAGGCAATGGGAAGACGGCAGTGGCTGAGCCATTGCGCGAGTAAGGTGGTCTTGCCAAACCCAGCAGGCGCTGAGAGCAGAGTAAGGGGACGCTGCACCCCCTGGTGGAGGCGCTCAACCAGATGAGGACGGGCGACCAGTGGTGACCGCGGATAGGGAAGATGGAGCTTGGTGAGCAGCAAAGAGGGCAGAGGAGCGTGCAATGGCAAAGGTACCGACGGTGAACGAGGATCACTCTCGTGGGGAGCAGCAATTATCTGAGCACTATCCGACGATCGTCGCTGCCTATGCTCATCCATATGTTGGGATGAGAGGATCTGTGCAAGCATCTCCAGACGTGTGAGGGTGAGATGGGTGGTTTTCCCCAGATACTTCTTGTGGAGGCGTGTTCCTTGTGCCTGATAGGCATACCAATAGCCCTCTCCGCGCGGTCTCGTTTCCTTGCGTGCCGTATAGCGACCCTGTTGGCCCACAAAAGCAAAGCACGAGATCCCCTCAAGCCAGAGAAACCAAGCAGGACTGTCTGGAACGATCGGCATGACATCATGAGCCAGTGCCTCAGAAAGCTGGTAGGCCTTTTGCGTGGGCGACCAGGCCAGGGTATACTTGGTTTTCTTAGGCATTAATGCGCTCCAACAGTGCCTTCTGTAGATATAGCCTTTTCTCGTTTTTTTTACCCAACAGCATGTTTGTGGGTGTTATTATACTGGTTGGGTATAAACAAGGCAAGCGGCAAAGCCAAGATGAGCATCCAAAGCACGAAAATAGGCGACTTTCGTCCTACGCTTGACGTTCCCTGTAAATGGAATGCCTGAATGACTCGGGAGAGGGGGCAGGATGATTCATGCCGTTTCCCTGGAAGTGTTCAACATTATCTGTCTCATTGATCCAAATTATTAAGCTACAATGAGAAACGTTTTGTTCCATATTCAGTATCAGCACAGAGGAAGCGGCAAGCGTTCGAATGATGAATATCGCTTGAAAAAAGCAGCTACTGTGTTGCGCCATTGCCAGCCAAGCACCAGTCGATCGTAAAGACGCTCCAGGAACTGGGGCAATCAGGAGGCGTGTGTGGGCGTTTGTGAGGTGCTTGGCTCTGGCTTCTGGTATGTCTTGGTTCATGGTAGCGTGCAAGGCATGCTTCCTGCATGCGCGACGGTGTGTACACGCGAGGGCATGATGAGCAAAAGAGCGGGCCGGAGGAAGGCTGCTGCTTCTCTCCGGCACGGAGGCGAGGAACAAAAGAGTTCCTTGTGGATCGGGTGGTAGGATCTGCGCAAGCAAGGTAGAAATAGAGAGCCCATGGGATGCCTCTGCTCTGCGTAACTGGACAGCGTCCACGTTGAGTAGGCTGTCTACCCAAAGACACACGCAGAGAGTAGAGACTCCGCCTGGGAAACGATGGGAAGTTACCCTATCTGACAGTTTCATAGCCGCGTTGCCGCTGCATGTACCACGACGCCTTCGAACCTGGACGGGCAGGGAATAATCCCTGAAGCATCATGGTATGTGATACTACCACCAAGTTGTGTCCCTCTTGAAGAGCTCAAAGAAGTCCTCTTCACGCTTCAAACGGTTCTCGCTTGTTACCAGGATAGAGCGTCTGTTTGTGAGCGCTTCTCTCTGGTTCCTCAGATGCTCCTGGTTCGTCATCAACACATCCTCTCCAAACAAACAGAGAGCGCCACGAACGTTGATCGGGATAGCTATAAAGCCAGGAATGAGGATATCTAGGGGTCAGTCCATTTGTTTTGAACAAGTATCTCAGTCGCCTATGCGTTTATCTCTCCTTTCGAGAATCCCATTTTTCTGGATCAACTCCATGTGATCGTCAACAAATGGTTTGATTGGGGCTCCCTGATACCATGGATGTTCTGAAGGACTACTCATGCTCCCTGGTTTTCCTGCTCGCTGGAAGGGTCGCAAGACCATGAAGGATCGTCGCCATGAGTGGGTGGTCAGCCCCTAATCGTTGTTTGCAGATGGCCAGGGCACGTTGGTAGAGCGGTTCGGCCTGTTGGCACTGGCCCTGCTCGCGGTAAAGCGTGGCCAGTTCGGTGAGGATCAGGGCAAGCTTTGGGTGATGGGGACCGCCGGACTGTTCCCGGATGTGTAGAGCGCGCAGGTAGAGCGGTTCGGCCTGGGTATAGTTGCCCTGGCAGCGATAAATCGTGGCGAACCGATTGAGGGTGATGGCGATTTCAGGATGGTCGTGGTCGAGGCGCTGCTCCTGGAGATGTAACGCCCTTTGAGCCACGGCTTCGGCTTGCTCGTATCTCGCCAGTTGCTGG
>JAFMRP010000855.1 GCA_017354095.1 Ktedonobacteraceae bacterium | reverse complement strand
GCGGTAAAGATAGTACCACGGTGGTGACGCTGGTGGCTCATCTGCTTGCCAGCGGTCAGCTGATGGCCCCAGAGACACTCACGGTGCTGTACGCTGATACACGTATGGAGTTGCCACCTCTGCAGGCGGCCGCTATGCACGTCCTCAGCGAGCTCCAACGACGTGATATCCAGATCCAGGTCGTGTTGCCCGCCCTCGACGAGCGCTACTTTGTGTATATGTTTGGCCGCGGCGTCCCACCCCCAAAGAATCGGTTTCGCTGGTGTACTCCACAGCTGAAGGTGGAGCCTATGGAACGCGCGCTGGCCAACCTGCGCCACCAGCGTGGGGAAAAGTTCCTCATACTAACCGGTGTGCGCCTGGGCAAGAGTGCGGCTCGCAATCAGCGCATTGTCACCTCGTGTTCCCGCGATGGCGCCGAGTGCGGTCAGGGGTGGTTTCAAGAAAAGACGCCTGAAAGCATCGCGGATGTGCTTGCGCCCTGCTTACATTGGCGGGTCTGCCACGTCTGGGACTGGTTAACGTTCCATGCTCCCTCCGCTGGCTTTCCCACAGAGGTAATCGCCGAGGTATATGGTGGCGATGAGAAAGAAGAGATCAATGCACGAACTGGCTGCGTAGGCTGTCATCTGGCTTCCAGAGATATCGCCCTCGATACGGTGCTGCGTCTTCCCCCCTGGCAACACCTTTCCCCGCTCAAGCGGCTGCGTCCTCTCTATACAGAACTCATCAGGCCGCAGCATCGGTTGCGTAAAGACGGCACCGATCGACGCAAAGATGGCACACTCGCTGCCAATCCCATGCGCTTAGGACCGCTCACGATGGAGGCACGCCGTTTTGGCCTCGCTCAGGTGCTCACTATTCAGGACGAAGTGAATACCATGGCAGTCAGCCAGGGTCGTCCTGTGATTGACCTGATCAACGCCGAAGAACAAGCTCGTATCCTCGCCTTGATCGAGGCGAACATCTGGCCGGAGCGTTGGACCGGCCAGGAAGTCAGAGGCGATATACCAATCCCACAGGTCATGGCCGATGGCATTATCCAACCTTTGCTCACTGAGCTCACTGAGCTATCGAAAGGAGAGATGTAGCAATAGGAGATATGCCATCGTGATCAATAGTTCTTCAACACCCACTCATCCCGCGAACCTACCGGTAGTTTGTGGACTCGGGGAATCGCGCCTGATTTTGCACGAGTATCCTGAACAATAGAAGTTCAGATGTCTACCATTTGATGGGTTGAAAACGAGTCGAAATCCCGAGTCCACAAACTAGCGCTACAGCGGTGTTCACAAAGCTTGAGCCAGATGGCAAGGGAACGTGTATCACGTTCCGAGAAATGGCGTGATAGGTACGGTCAGCCAGAACGTGGCCCCCTGGCCAGGAACACTCTGGACCCCAACGTTCCCTTGATGCCGTTCCATGAACACCTGGCACAAATACAGAGGCAATCCCCAGCTCAGGTCCAGTTCATGCTGGACGGCATCCCCTTTGGGGCGATAGAAGCGTTCCCACAGATGGGGAAGATCTTCTCTTGAAATGCCTGCTCCCTCGTTGTGGACGGAGATCCGGGCAAGCGCCTCCTCCACCCGTACGTGCACCTCAATAGGCCGTTCTGGGGGAGAAGAGGTGCGTGCATTCGTCATGTAGGTGGTGAGCACGTACTTAATCCGCCTGGCATCGGCGAGGATGGGCACCTTTTGTTCTGGAGGCGGAACATCCAGCACGATGGGGTGCACTGGTGCGGCGTGTTGCTGCCTGGCCACCACCTCTCTGAGTAGGGTGCCCAGATCCTCAGGGTTCAAGGAGAATGGGAGCGTCTTGGTCTGGATCCGCGCATCATCGATCATGTCATTGATCATCCGCTGCTGAAGCTGAGCACTCTGCGAAGCTGATACTAACGGTTGCTGAACACGGGCAAGAGGTTCGTGGATCTGAACTGACCAAGGCGTGAACTGCTCTTTGAAAGTGTTCAATCGATGCTGTGCTAATTGCAGATTGCCCATGATCCCCGTCAGGGGGGTGCGCAGTTCATGGCTGGCCAGGGTCAGAAAGTCGCCAGTCAGGCGACTCACTTCCCGCTGGACAAGTGCTCTGTTCTTTTTCCCTTCCTGTGCAGCGAGATCGTGAATGCCCTCAATGAGCCGCATGGTTTGCGCGATGACGGCTTTCACGAACGCGATCTCCTCTGGCGTGTACGCTCCCTCCGAACTCGCTTTGATGACCATCAGCGTCCCAACCCACTGCTGCTCCAGAAACAGAGGAACCAACAGGATCGTCTCGGGGCCAGGAGATACGGGGGAAAAAGACGAAAGAGACGCCGGAAAAGGTAATTGTTTCCCGAAGCGTGCAACGGTGTGCAACTGCTCCTTTGCAAGCACCACCTCCTGGTTGGCGACCAAGCGAGCGAACGCCGCGTTGCCAAGCACTTCCGAGCTATGAAAGTATCCCCCGATGTCCCGCCAGTACTGTTCTTGTTCAGCGCTCCAGCCACTTCCTGCGACAAAATACAGGTGGCCCGTTCGATGACCGAGCGCGAGCATATTCACATGGCGACAATTCAGGACAGACTGGATGACATCCACCACCTGCTGGGCCACGAAGAGCACCGGAGACGAGAGGAGGAAGGTTTCTTCCGGCAAGACGCGATCCATCTGCTCGGGGATCTGCTCGATCGCGGTGAGCAAATCCCCCATGGCCTCGTGGACGCGTTGGAGATAGGAGATTTCATGCCCCCAAGAGAAGACCGAGACAGTTTCTTCTGTGTCGCGCCCTTGAGCCCTCACGGGAAAGGTGCGAACTGTGACCGAGATCGTGCGTCCGGAAGGCAGATGCAGCAGCATCTGTTCTGGCAAGCCGGCTCCTGTGGCTCCGGCAAGCGTGAGGTGCATCAGCCATTGCTCTCTCGAAGCGCATGGCGACTGCTCATCAGAGCGAATGTAGGAGGTGAGAAATTGCTGGTAGTCTCTTCCTTGACACTGGGCTTGGAAATCCACTTCAAAGAGCGTGCGAGCGGCGGCATTCATCTGGACCATCTTCTGGTGGCGATCACACGCAATGAGGCCCTCCGGGAAAGACTCCCAGATGGCTTCCATTCGGTTGCGCAACTTGTGGGTTCTCCGCAAAGGGCGAGCGTGAGGAAAGGGCTTCCCTCCAGACATCCCACCCCGTTTCTGTTTGTATTGTGGGACGTGTTGCGAGCTTTTCCCCACCAGAGAGCTCCTTTCAGAAAGGCTCAATTGTGTTGCAAGCTGAGAAAAAGCGTACCCGCTACGGTTATTGTATGCGTTGTGGAGAAGAGATGGCAACCTCATCACA
>JAFMRP010000854.1 GCA_017354095.1 Ktedonobacteraceae bacterium | reverse complement strand
TGGGGGACAATAGCGGGCTGCGTAGTGGCGATAATAGCGCGCGGCTTTGCTATAGGCCTGGTGTAGCTCACGCGTATTGGCCTCCTCGTCCTCCTCTACAAAATGGTCATTTGCGAAGCCTACTACGATGGTGTGTAACTGGTAAAGCCCCTCGCCTTCCGGCTGTAACAGGTGTTGCGCCAGCAGAGCGTCCAGGGCCTGCTGCCAGCGCACGCGAGGCACGGTTTGTCCGCTATCGACGACCGCGCGCGCGGCCTCCAGCGGCACCGGCTCGCGATAGACGCAGAAAGCGATCAACAGTTTGCGCTGTACTATGTCCAGTTGTTCCCTATAAATCTGGTTCAGCAGGTTACGGGCTACGTTGCCGCTCCACACCTGAGCGTATGACGGCTCGGCGAAGAAGGCTCTCAGGCTCAGATGGCGGTTACGCAGCAGGGATGCCAGGAGGGTCAGGGCAAAAGCGTGGCCGGAGCAGTGCTGCACGGCCTGGCGCAATTCCTCTTCGCTGCCCTGCACATTCAACTTGTGCAGCAGATCTATTCCTTCCTGCATCTCCAACCCTGTGACTGAATACTCCTGCATGTAGGTAGGGGGGTAGCTGCGGGTACCCAGCGGCCATGGCCGGCTGGTCAGCAGGATGCGGCAGGTGCAGGGCTGGCTATTCATGGCATCGATCCATTCTCCCACTCCGACACGGTCGGGCAGCGCATAGCCGGTCTGCCAATCGAGAAAATTTTCGAATTGATCCAGCACGATCAGGCGTGGTTCTGCCGCCTCGTTTAAGGCGTTTAGGAGGGTCGCGGCCTGGTTGTGGGGCGCGAGCGTATCCAGGTCTGGTAGTGGCCTGCCCAGCGCCTCAAAAACGGTCCCAATCAGATCGTTCATGGTTACGGCGGAGGAATCGATCTTGAGCCAGAGGGCTGGTGCTGTGAAGCGTCCTTTGCCGCCGGCTCGTTCATCTTCTACATAGCGAAATATCAAGGCGGCGAGCGTCGATTTGCCCACCCCGCCGATGCCGGTCAGCGCGACGGCTGTAACATCAGGGCGAACCAGTTGGGAGTAGACTTTCTTGACCGACTTCTCGCGCTGCTGGATGGTGCGGGCGTCCGTGGGTGGCGGTACTCCTATGAGGCTGCGGTAGGTAGCGGGGCTTGCCGGTGAGAGCATTGGTGAGAGGGGGCCGGTCAGAGGCTGTGAATCCGTTCCGTGTAGCTGCACGACGATTGGTTGTGTGATGTGCGGCTGTGGAGGCTGGTTATGTGGTGATGGTTGATTGGCGGGCGTTTCTGTGGGGAACAGCCATTGAAAAAGCGCGATCACTATTCCCAACACGGTCAGCATCAATCCTGGAAGGATGTTATTCCACTGTCCTGGACTCCAGATCAGCCAGAGGACGGCGCTGACGATGATGAGGAGCAGTACAATGGATATGATGAAGACACGTCCCCAGTAGACTCTGCGTTGTGGTCGCGGATGTTGCTGCTGCTGCGCATCCATGCCCTTACGGTACCTCGTTCCCAGATTGATTAACTATTCACCTCAGCATTATACGACAAGAATAGTGCGAATCTAACCTGTAAGCCTGCAACTGCCCTGGGACTATGTGTAAAGCTGTTCGATCTGTTGTGGGGAAACAGCTTCGGAGGTGCCGGAAACAAAGACGGCATCGCAGCGGCTGCAATAGCAGAACTGCTCCCATTGCTGATAACGGTACTGCCAGATCTCCTTCTCTTGCTGCTGGCGCTCGCGCCGTTCTCGATTGACTTTGCGGAAGAGAACGAAACGGGCCAGAATCCATGTCCACAAGGGAAGGGTAAGAGTCATAGCGAAAAAAGCCAGCACTAAATTGCTATTCCAATCGTTAAAAAAATTACTTTTGCCAAAGGAGTAGAACACGACGAACATAAGAATAAAGCCTAGAACTATTACGAGCTGCTCGCCAGTGTCTAGCGGTACCCTGCCTGGGCGCGGAGGATTGAGGAGGCTGCCCAGTGGTGTCTGGTGGGTTTCCGTCACGGGGACCGTTGTTGTGTGTGGCGAGTTATTGGTATCGTAGGTTGTGCGCATCTGCATCCGCGTATGGGTGGAAAAGCTGGAGCGGTGGATGGCCGGGACTCGCTGGACACAATCAATGCGCTGGCAGACGGGACAATCGGTGGGTGGTATAATCATAGTTCCCTCGTGCAGTCATATTGTATTTTGGGTCATAAACATGTATACAGAAGCAAGCATAACATATAGAGGAGAGACGGGCCAATGCAACAGATCACATTTTTGCGGGCTGTTGCTCCGTCATGGCGGGTATTTTTTTACCACAACCGCAACTCGCTGCTGTCAAGATCTGTCATTACCAAGGTATGATATTGGTTGGAGAACTCATTGTACTAAGGAGAGATGATGTCTGGAAGCATTGCCGCGTGGGCTTCGCGCGGCTTGATCCTGTTTATACTGGCCGTGTTGCTGAGCGCCTGTGCTGATGATGCACAGGGGAACAAGCCTGCACCGACACCAACGCCGAAGCTGTCTTTGAACCAACTTAACATTACTGCTCGCGACTTCTCGTTTGAGATGCCCGACACCGTTCCGCCCGGGCTGGTCGACGTGAAACTCTATAATAATGGCGCGGTGCCGCACCAGGCGCTGCTGGCTCGCCTGAAGGATGGCGTCACCTATGACCAGTTGCTGGTCACGTTCAAGAAGGGACTGGTGGCGGGGTTGCCGCTGATTGAGCCCGAAGGAGGCCCGAACACGGTCATCGCGCGCCAGGGCCAGGAAGTCATTGTCAATCTGCCGCAAGGCCGCTATATCGTGCTTGGTCTGGAGACCGGACAGCAGGGGATTCCCAACCTGCAGCGCGGTATGTTCAAAATTTTCACTGTGAAGGGGCCGGCCAGCGTCGATCAGCCCGGTTCCATCCAGGTGAATAGTCAGGCAGTGTTGAAAGAGTTCTCGTTCACATTGCCCCAACGGCTGCCGACTGGAGAGCAGATGATCAAAGTGACCAATGAGGACAAGCAGGTGCATGAACTGGCCCTGCTCAAGCTGCTGCCTGGTAAGACGGTCAGGGATGTGGAGAGTTACCAGATGGCACCCTCTGGAGAGCCTCCATTTGAGCAGATTGGTGGTACAGCGGCCCTGGCTCCTGGTCTCACTAACTGGATGAAGCTGGATCTGGAAGCGGGAGACTATCTGGCGGTCTGCATGCTGCCTGATGCGCAGAGTGGCAAATCGCATCTTTCGCTGGGTATGTATGCTCCGTTCGTGGTAGAGTAGGGATTATTATATCCTGCATGATGCCCAGTTCACCACGCTGTACCTGGT
>JAFMRP010000853.1 GCA_017354095.1 Ktedonobacteraceae bacterium | reverse complement strand
CCTGGTCAATGTCGGTCTGATTGGTAGCAGCAGTAGCCGGTGTGCCAGAGATAGAAAACTGGGCGAACAGGACGCCCAGGAAGGCAAGCACCAGGAGTGTGGAGCGACGTTGGATGAACGCCCGAAACATCGTATGCATCTTCGCACCTCACAATCCATCCACAATCCTATGACATCATAGGGATCATGGACAAAATAAATTTTTGATAGAAAAAGAATGACACAAAAATATACATATAGCAACATATTGATGAATTTTGGGACTATTTGACTGTTTATACTCTTGATAAAGATGAGTTAGTAATGGTTCTTTCAGCTTCCTCATTGTGGAACGGCGAAAGGCTGTTGAGCGGCGAATAGATGTGTTTTTTTATAGCGTGCCAAAGCGTACCTGGATGGAATATAATGGAAGATACGTTATTATTTATCAGCACATCAGGACTGTGATGGATACGTACGCACGCATTTCAGCAGAGCACGCGGCTCGCCTTGTCCTGCGGCTGTTCCGCATGGAGCATCCGGGCCGCTATTCCGATGCAACGCCAATCGACGCGCTGGTCTATTGGGCCGGTTTGCAGGTCGCGACATTTCATCCGACGGATTATCCCGAAGGGACCTTTGGGTTCATCGATCCAGATGAAGAAGAGGAGTTGATCTGGCTGTGCCGAGATCTCGCGGAGCCGCTGCGCCGCTTCACCCTGGCGCATGAGTTGGGGCACGCGCTGATGCATTGTGGCACACGCCTGCAAGTGCTGCTAGAGCGCTACGCGGCACAGTTGGAGCAGGCTGAACTGGCTATGCTGCAGCAGCTAACGCCAGAATCGTCGCGCCCGGACCCTTGCAATGAAGACGACGTACAGATCGAGAGCACACTGGAGGTAGATCCAACGCAGGAGCTCTTGCCTTACGATCCGCGTAGCCAGCGCGAACTGGCGGCCAATATCTTCGCCGCCGAATTGCTCATGCCGCTTGAACGCGTGCGCGCCTGTTACCTGCAGGAGCGTATGAATATACGCGAGTTGGCCACCACATTTGGCGTTTCCAGCGCGGCTATGCTCAATCGCCTGGCAAGTTTGTTCAGGCCAGCGCCGGTCGTACCAGCGCAACAGCAGGAAGCGCCTGGTCCGGCAACGGGCAGTAAGCGCTACGATGAATTCCAGCAGGCGGCTATAGAGGCTCCAACGCCTGCTCTGATCGTCGCGGGACCGGGCAGCGGCAAAACGAGCACGCTGGTTGGGCGAGTCGATCATATTGTGCGCGCTCTGGGTGTACCGCCCGAGCGGATACTGGCGCTTACCTTTTCGCGCAAGGCAGCGCAGGAGATGGAAGAGCGCCTGCATGGCTTGCTCCACGACGTTACCAGTACCTTTCCCAAAGTTAGCACATTCCACGCCTTTTGCGCTGATCTCCTGCGCCAACATGGCACTCTGGTCGGGCTAAGCACAAACTTCTCTCTGATCGATGAGGTTGAGGGCTATTTTATCCTGCGCCAGCAGGCCAGGCGTATGCGATTGCGCCACTATCAATCATTGAGCGCTCCCGGCCTGTACTTCCCCGATATCTTAAAGGCTATTTCACGGGCGAAAGACGAGTTAATCACACCGGAGCGGTACGCCGAGCTGGCACGCTCCATGTACGAGCAGGCGATCGACGAAGAGACCAGAGAGCGAGCCGAAAAGACGCTGGAGGTCGCGCATGTCTACTCCCTGTATGAAGAGGAGCTGCAGCGCAGAGGCGACACGGACTTCGGCGGGCTGATCATGCGAGCGGTACAGCTCCTGCGCGACCATCCGCAGGTACGCAACGAACAGCAGGCACAATACCAGCATATCCTGGTCGATGAATTTCAGGACATGAATCGCGCCAGCGGTGTGCTGCTGCGCGAGCTGGCCGGAGAGAGGCGCGGAGTCTGGGTGGTTGGTGATGCTAATCAGGCTATTTATGGCTTCCGGGGTGCTTCACCGGCCAATATCAGCCAGTTCGCGACCGACTTCCCTGGCGCGACTATCCTGCCACTCAGCCGCAACTATCGCTCGCATCCTGACCTGGTGGAACTGGCGGAGGCATTTCGCAGTGATCGCCTGGAGCCAGATCAGCTGCCAGGCAAAAATCGTCCCACGCGCCAGCCGCCTCCAGGCAGTTGTGTTACCCTGGCCCAGGCCAGCGATGGAGAGTATGAACTGGCCGGACTTATACAGGACATTCATCACAAGCGTGCCGGCGGCTATGCCTACCGCGATATGGTTGTGCTCTGCCGCAAACGAGCGCTGGCCCAGCGCATCACCGCCGCGCTGGCAGCCGAGGGATTGCCTGTATACGAGCGCGGTGGCATATTTGAGCAGGAGCATACAAAAAATCTTATCTCCATCATCCTGCTGCTGACCAACGCAGGCGGAATGGGCTTGCTGCGCGCTGCACACCTGCCAGATCATCCAATCCCGCAAGAGGATATCGAAATCCTGCTGCGTGCCGCCCACGAGCAAAAGATCTCGCCACGCAGTTTGTTACTCCTGGGCGAGCTACCCTTTAACATCAGTATCGAGGGCCGCCGCTCGCTGGAACGCCTGGCAGCCGTATTGCAGGCGTTACTGCGCGCTACCGACGCCTGGTCGCTGTTCATGCAATACCTGCTGGAAGAAAGTTCGCTGGTGCGCAGCCTGTTAGCGGAGGAGAACGACAAGCGGGGGATCATTCTGGCTGACTATGATGCGCTGCTGCAACTGACGCGCCGTTATGATCAGCAGCAACAGCGACAGCGGCGACAGATCGAGCAAGAAGCGATGGAACGAGGGGAGCCAGCGCCGGAGCCTGCCACGCTTGAGGAGCATTTGAGAGGCTTTCTTGAGTACCTTAATCTCCTGCGCCAGCTACGCCAGGATGGCAGCGGCCGTCAGAGCGTGGATGAAGATGCGGAGGCCGATCCTGATATTATTCGCGTTATGACCGTCCATGCCAGCAAGGGGCTGGAATTTCCGGTCGTTTATCTGCCTGACCTGGTTCAGCGCAGCTTTCCCCTGGACCGGCGCGGCTCGCGCGTTCCGGTGCCAGCCGGGATGCTACCAGCCGAAAGCGAGGGAGAGGCAGCGCACCATATTGGCGAAGCCTGCCTTTTTTACGTAGGTGTCACGCGGGCGCGCGATCATCTCGTGCTTAGCTATAGCGAGCGCAAAAATGGCTATACGCGCTCACCATATCTCGAAGCACTGCTGGGGGGATTGGCACCGGAGCGCGTGCTGCAGCGGCAATGGGATGCGACGACCCTGGGGCAGCTTCAACGCGCACCAGCCAGCGCAAGCACATACACGCAGGCCAGCGCAGAGTTTGTCAA
>JAFMRP010000151.1 GCA_017354095.1 Ktedonobacteraceae bacterium | reverse complement strand
GATGTCTCGCGTCTGATCGGTTCGCTGCGTGTGCATCCTGACGTGAACAGCCGCCGCCGCATCGTCGTAACCCATAAGGGTGTCAGTCCGCTGCACTCGCTGCTGCACGCGCGCCAGGAGATGTTTGACAACATCTACTGGCACCATACCAGCCGCGCCTTCCAGATTATGCTGGTGCGGGCCGTCTACGATGCGCTTACCGCCGGAGTTCTGGATGCTCAGCAACTATTAGGCTTGAATGATGCCTCGCTTCTGGCTCTTTTGCATACGTCATCCATGCCGGCTAGCTCGCGCGCGCTGGCCGCTGACCTGGATCTGCGCCGACCTTATAAAGGCGTCCTGGAGATAAGCCGGATGGCTGGACGGCTCTTTAACCAGCTTGACGCACTCTTCTGGGATGCTGAGCGCTGCCGGCGCATTGAGCAGGCACTGGCTGCCGGTCTATCGGAGACTCTGGGAACCGAGATTGCCTGTCATGAACTGCTGTTTGATATTCCCCGCCCAGAGAAGTGGGAAATGGATGTGTGGGTTGCCAATGACCATCCACCGGTTGGTATGCGCCCATTGATGACCTGGGTAGAGGTGACCGGCCTGCAATCCGATGACCTGGCGCGATACGAGAATCACCAGCGGCGCATTCGCATCGTCGTACCAGATCGTCTGCGTCCACTACTCCTTCCACGCCGCGATGACACCTTACTGCCCATGCTGGAAAACCTTCTGTAAACAGCCGTGCTAGGCGCTGCATTGATGTGCTACGAGCGCTTTTCTTTGCGCTGGTACATCAGGCGCAGTGCTTTATCATGGATGCGACGCGCTGGCGCGAAGTTAGGGGCCAGGCGCAGAGCTCGCTCAGACGCACCTGACGCCTCGCGGTAGCGCTCTAACCGGTAGAGCGTATCGGCCTTGAACGTCCAGAAGCGCGCGTTGGAGGGATCCAGCTCGATCAGATAGTCGAGGGCAGCAAGCGCATCAGTGTACTGGCCCAGTCCACGCAGCGCACGCATGTAATGTTCCCAGACGAAGAGTTCCTGGGGCATCAGCTGGGTTAACTGATGGGCCACCTCTTTTAACATCTCATACATCTCTAGCTGGCGCAGAGCCTGTGCAGCCTGGATGAGTGAGGGAATATGGGTGGGTTGAAGCGCCAGCGCGGCGCGTACCACCGGCAGTACTTCTTGCATACGCCCCAGCTTGCACAACAATTCCCCTTTGATCTGGAGCGAAAAAAGACTTTCTGGATCGATCTTCAGGCTGTGGTCGATAGCGTCCAGGGCCTCTCCCAGGCGTTCATAGTTGAGCAGGGCGATACTGTGGTTTGCCCAGGCTCGTGAGTCGCCAGGTGCGAATTCAATGGCACGAAACGAACTGCGCAGCGCTTCCGGTAGTTTCCCTTGCAAGAGCTGTAGCCCGCTGCGGTTAATCCAGGCCAGGCCGAGACGACTATCGAGCAGAAGTGCCTGGTCATTCGCGACAGTCGCCGCCGAATAGCGTTCAAGCTTTTGTAGTGCACGCGCTTTATATGCCAGGCTCAGAGCCGAATCGGGGCGTTGCTCAAGCAATTGCTGCGCGGCAGTGTACAGCTCTTCATAGCGCTCTCGACGATCGAGCACTTCAGCAAGCCCCAGCATCGCTGCTTCGTCCTGAGGATCCTTCTGGAGCAGGCGCAAAAATGTTCGCTGTGCAGGCTGATACATTCTGTTTTGTAACAGATCTTGGGCATATTTGTGGAGCATCTCAGGCGATTCCTCCGCCTGCTGCTCTGTAATTGATGATGTCGCTGTATACTGGTTATGGGGCAGCCGTGCGTCTTCCAGATCCACTGCAACTCCTCTCAATCCATGTTAAGTCTGGCCCCATTATCTCATTATAGTATGTAATGGGCAAGCCCCCGCAGTACTTGTGCCGTCTTCCAGGCATTTTAGAATTATAAAGCGAAATGCATCTGCCAATCCTTTTGCCCTCATATAGCCCATTTGGAATCGAGTGTCTGGAGGAAATACAAGTCTTACACAGAATTTACAAATTTCTGAAATATTTCTGATAATGGCTTGTTACAGTATAGATAAGCAACGGAAAAACAAATAGTGGTGCTTGTTGAAAAGATTGTAGTGTATACCTCGGCAAAAGCTGATAGTTATAGAGATCTGAGAGGACGCAAAGATGCTGGATTCAGACTTGCATAATGAACATACTGAACAATATCACACGCCGACTGATCCCCATCAGGCATTCGGTCAGAAGGTACAGCCTCAACCAGCGAGCTATGGCCAGTTTCCACATCAAGGAGAGCCCCCTCGCTATCCCGGTTTTGCGCATCAGAGTGAACAGCCGCAATCGTTGAATCAGGAGAAACTGGTTCCGGCTAGGACCCCGGGCTATAGGCTGCGTACTGGAGCTATTATTGCGCTGGCACTGCTGCTGGCCATGGTTTTTGGCACTGGCCTCTTCGCGGGTTGGCAATTTGGACACGGTTCCGCGACGACGATACTACCATCTAACAACGGTTTGCAAAATAGCACTAATAACAATCTGCCGACGATACCGGTGCAGAATGGGAACAACGATGATGCCGTGCGCGAAGCAGTGATTGCCAACGTGCGGCCAGCAGTCGTACAGATTAATGTGCAGACCGGCCAGGGAAGCGGTATTGGCTCAGGCGTTATTATCGACTCACGAGGCTATATCGTGACCAATAACCATGTGGTAGAGGGGGCGAGTACAGTCGAAGTTGTGCTCTACGATAATACCAGGATCAAAGCCACCGTCGTTGGGACCGATCCGGCGGATGACCTGGCGCTGGTGAAAATTAATCCAACGGCGAATCTGATCACAGTCAAACTTGGTGATTCATCGAAACTGCATGTGGGACAGAGTGTGCTGGCGATCGGTAATCCGCTAGGTATTCAGCAGACGGTAACAAGCGGCATTATTAGCGCTCTGGGACGTTCGGTCAGTGAGGAGAATGGCACGACTATCCCTAATGCTATTCAGACCGATGCAGCGATCAATCCTGGTAACAGTGGTGGTGCCCTGGTGGATATGCAGGGACACCTGGTTGGTATCCCAACTCTGGCCGCGATTGATCCCGAGTTCAGAACTCCGGCCAATGGCGTTGGCTTCGCGATCCCTTCGAATCGCGTAAACTACGTCGTGCAGCAAATCATTCAAAATGGCCAGGTGACGCATTCGGGTCGCGCCGCTCTTGGAGTGCGTGTCGCTGATGTGGATGCCAACCTCGCGGCGCGTAACAATCTCTCGGTGGATCATGGCGCGATGATCGTGGAACTGACCAGCGGTAGCGTAGCTGGTAAGGCCGGTTTGCAGGTAGGCGATGTGATTGTGCAGATCGATAATACGCAGGTAAGCGACACTGGCTCGCTGCAGGATGTGCTGGCGACCAAGAATCCTGGCGACCAGGTTGCGGTCAAGGTCTATCGTGGCAGTCAGTTGTTAACGGTTAATGTCACACTGGGCGAACTCCAGGTGCAGGGGAGCTAATCTAACTTAAGTATACGGATCAGGTTGGCGATCCTATCTCAACGTTAAGATAGGATCGCCTTTTTATGTGCGCTATGTCACGTTAAACGTTGGCATGATGTGCATGGTTGGGTGCTTTCGTGGGAACACTACCGGTGCGTGGTCGCTGACTGGCGAGTACCACCCCGGCGAAAAGGACGATCCAGCCAACTGCCATGATCAACCAGAACGCGCTCTCCAGGCCGAGCGTTCGTGCTAACGTTCCAGCGGCCGCGTCGAGCAGCGCGCCCCCCAGGATTAACACATTAGCCCACAACACATTGCGTGTGCGCAATCCCCCCAGATGTTTCTGCTGCATCAGCATTTGCCAGCCAGAGTAGATGGCCACACCGCCTATAGCCACAACGCCCAGCGTGTTCAAAACAATGGTGGGAATCAGCCAGGGACCGGTCTGTAGCGTGCCAGTTCCGGGCGTTCCAGCGATCTGGCTCAACTTTTGCATATCGATATGCGCATCAAGCGTAAAAGCGATGCCAACGAGGCTCAGGAAGAAAAGCAGCGTCTGGCTGAGACGCACGAGCCACGGTTTATTAATCAATGCGATACTTCCCATGCCTAGCCAGGCAGGCATCAATACCCCTCCCAGTACGTAGTAGAGGCGAAAAAGTAATATACCTGTCGCGCTGGTTGGTCGCAGTACGATCATGAAGAGGTAGGCCAGCGTGGCAATGAATGCCATACACAGCGCGATGGACCAGTAGAGCTGGTAGACGCGATGCCGTGTAAGGTACTGGCGCAGCACAACTCCGGCGAACAGACCCGTGATCAGCGCGTTGATGATTGGTGGGATGACTATCAAGGGAGCTTCCATCTCTCTCCCTACTCCTATCTATACAAGCGAATGTGCAAAATATTTCTAGCTGCATATAACAGTAACGCGTTTATCTATGCCTGTCAAACTAGCAGATCGTTAAGGAATAGTTGATATACTCATGTGGGGTAATGCTGGCTGGCCCGGCTCACATGCCAGCTATCTTGCGCTGTAGCCGTAGCAGCAGAGCGCCTAGCAGGCTTAGAATGATCAGGAGGAAGCCCCATAGTAGTCGTCCGCTGGCTGTGCTGAGCCCTGGTGCCTGGTTTGTAAGCTGATGCTGCCCCGGCTGCGTAGGTTGTGTAGGAGGTGTGGCCTGGGCAGTCGCGGTCTTTTCCGCCTGCGTCGTTGTCTGGTCACCCTTTGTCGCCTGCAAGGCAGCGTGAGCCGTCGCCGTCGCTGCCACCTGGGTGGGCTTTGCCGCAGAGTCATTTCCGGCGCTTGTTGCAGGAGCAGTGGCCCTGTTCTGCTGGTAGCTAGCTCCAGGTGCCGCACTGTTGCCGCTACTGGTAGCGGTGATCCCTCCTGGAGAAAACGGAAGAAATGCTGAGAGTAGGAAAACAATGCCTAGCACGGCGGCCAGTACACTCACTGCGCGCACGGTATTGCGTATGGCGCGTGGCCAGGCGAGGATACGTGCTGGAGTACCGCGCTTCGTGCTGCTGGCCTGATCATTGCTGGTATGGAGCCTTGCCTGATGTATAGGGGTGTCCTCTGGCAGCAGAAAAGACCGGGAAGCTTGTGGCTGTGGCAGCGCGTGCAAGAATGCGACTGTCTGGCGCAGATCCGCGAGTCGCAGTTGGCACTGTGCGCAAGATTTCAGATGTTCCTCTAAGGAAGCCTGCTCCTCTGCCTGCTCATCAAGGAAGGCTGAAAGCTGTTCAGTTGTGAGATGCCGATCTTGTTGCGACACGCGAATACTCCATCCAGATTTTATTCACTGCTACCGGTTAGACGATAGTCACGCGGCAAAAGTTCCCTATGTTGGTAGAGGTAGTTGCGCAGGCGAGCCCTGCCGCGCGCTATACGCGAGCGCACAGTTCCCAGCGTGGTTCGGGTGGCCGTGGCTACTTCATCATATGAGAGCCCTTCAATATCACATAGTATCACGGCTGTGCGCTGATCGAGGGAGAGTTGTTGTAGCCCGCGCTGCAACAGATCCTGCAGCTCGCGCGAGAGCAGGCACTCTTCGGGATCGCTGGTGCTTGCGGTTGTGGCCAGCGATCCCAGTAATCCTGCCTGATGTGGCTCGTCCTCATCTTCCAGGGAATCCAGCGATTCGGAAGGATGGCGCTGTACGCGGCGCCAATGGTCGCAGGCCAGATTGGAGCCAATACGCAGAAGCCAGGGACGCAGCGGGGTACCCCCACGAAAGGATTGGATGTTTCTGAATGCAGCAAAAAAGGTATCCTGTGTGATGTCGGCTGCCACGTCCGGGTTGCCGAGGATACGATACACAGTTCTATACACGATCTGCTGGTAGTGCTGCACCAGGTGGTTAAAAGCACTGACGTCGCCGCGCTGGCTGCGGGCGACGAGTTGCTCTTCCTCCTCGCGCGAGAGCATCATCATCGCGGCCTCTTTCCAATCTCTATAGTGCTGCCAGTTTAGCATATTTTTACCTTTCCGACCATCCATTTGCCAGTTCTGAAAGAGTGGTGGGAATGAAGCCAGATGGTAAAAATTGGTGCAGAAACCCTCCACAACCCTACACGGCCGCCTCCCAGGCCGATGCAAACCCTCCATACACCTTCCTCAAATCCTCCATAAACCCCATAACCCTCCACAGCCCCTCCAGAGGCCTTTCTAGTGCCTAAAAGAGCTTTGTTGGCTGATCGGAAAGTCAAAAAAACGTACGCACGGCGTTAACCAGTTGCGTAGCAACACCAGGATCTATGCTGATATAATGAGTGTAACGAAAAATATGTTTCGACCTCGCCGGCGAAGCAAGAGTTGACCCGCTGAAGTAATTTGTGCCAATCTGCTTCAATGGAGAGCAGAGTAAATATATCCTCTGGAGGATCTTCTATGCCGACCACCATTGATGGTCTTGAGGACATCGTTGCGACACACTCAAGCATTTGTGATCTTGACGGCAAGCTTGGTAAGTTGACGTATTTCGGCGTTGATATTCATGATCTCGCAAACCATTCCTCGTTTGAGGAAACTGCCTACCTCCTCTGGCATGGCGTGCTACCTACCCAAAAGCAGCTCGATGAGCTACGGCAGCAGCTCTGCGCGAATCGCCAGCTGCCTGCCAGGATGCTTGATCTGATGCGCCTGTTGCCTACAACAACATCCCCAATGGATGTACTGCGCACCTCTATCTCTGCCCTGGCTGCTTTTGACGCCGATCTGCAGAATAAGTCCGCCGAGGCGAACCTCCAGCGTGCTATCCGCCTGACGGCCATGTTGCCAACCATTGTCATGAGCTGGGAGCACCTGCGGAATGGGCGTGAGCCACTGGTACCGTTGCCTGATCACTCACATGCCGCCAATCTTCTCTATATGCTGAGTGGTAAACTTCCTGACGACTACACCGCTCACGCGATGGATGTTGCGCTGATCTTGCATGCCGACCATGAATTAAATGCCTCAACGTTTGCCGCACGTGTCACGGCCGGTACGCTGGCCGATATGTATGCCTCAATCACCTCTGCGATTGGCGCACTTTCCGGCCCGCTGCATGGTGGAGCAAATGAGCAGGTGATCCGTACGCTACTCAAGATTGGTGAGGTGGATAAGGCAGATGCCTATATACGCAATGCCCTGGCGAATAAGCAGCGTATTATGGGCTTTGGACATCGCGTCTATCGCACTGAGGACCCGCGTGCGACGCACCTTCGTGCTATGTCGAAAGAACTGGGTGAGCGCCAGAAGGATACGCGCTGGTACGAGATGTCGCGCGTGATCGAGCAGTGTGTGAAAGAAGTCAAAGGCCTGAATGCCAATGTCGATTTCTACTCGGCCTCCTTCTATTATCTGCTGGGCTTCCCTATTGAGCTGGACACGCCCATTTTTGCCTGTAGCCGCATCTCTGGCTGGACCGCTCATGTGCTGGAGCAGTACGCAAACAATCGCCTCATCCGCCCACGTGCCGAATACATCGGTCCCAAAGAGACTCCCTATGTTCCCATCAATCAGCGGGGCGCATAATTCCTCCTGGTAGCAGGTCTTCCCTCGGAGAGAAGACCTGCTACTGCCTTTTCCCGGAATCAAGATAGCCTTTATAGCAGGCGCTGTATGTCCCTTTTTAGCAGTTCATAGGTCTGATAACGGGCTGAAGCGTCTTCAATCAGCGCGCGGCTCAATATGCCTTCCAGGGCGTGTGAGATGGAAGGGTTGAGCATTCTGACTGGCGGGTAGGTGGGGTAGTGTGGTGGTGCGACGCCGGTAAGCGCGTGATGCATGCAGGCTGCCAGGGCATAGATACAGGTGCGCTTATCATAAGGCTTGTCCATTATGGGCAGATAGGGCGAGATGGCCAGTTTGCGCGTTGTGCGGTTGCGTGGTCCCTTATCCGTTGGTCCGGCAGGTGGCAAGGGAGCGGGCGGTATCTGGAAGCCGGTTAACATTGCGCGGCCACGCTGTTTCTCAATCAGGATATTGGCCGGCGCAATATCATAATGGCGTAGCGGCGGCATTTGTTGATCGAGGGCAATCAACGCATTGAGCAGGCTATTCATATAGCCCAGGACTTCCTTTTCGGGGAGTGGGCGCAGCAGCTTTTGCAGGCGTTCCTCCAGGCTCTCACCATCGATGTATGTCTCGACCATATAATAGTGCTTACCCTCGGCGAAGCGATCCAGCACTGCCGGTATCAGTGGATGGCGCAGCCGCGCGAGTTGTTCGGTTGCGCGCTCGTAGTAGGCAACCTGTTTGGCGCGCTGGGCCATCGAACCATCTGCGCATTCCCAGCGCTTGAGGATTACCGATTGCTCGCTGGCTTGAGCGTCGGAGGCCACCGCGACCATGACGCGCTTCTCCTCCGATTGGCTGAGCACACGTTTGATGGCATAGCGGTTCTGGCGCAGGCTGATTCCCATCAGCGGGCTATGCTGGACCAGTTGAGGTGGGATGGTGAGGCGCCCACAGGCCGCACAGCAGCGCTGGCCGAAGCGCACAGAAGCTTCACAGTAGGGGCAGTGCCGGTTGTCATATTCCGCGCCGCAGAACGCGCAGCGCTGTGCTCCTGTACGGTTCTGTTGGCCACAATGCTGGCAGATATAGCGCTGCTGGGCTGTCTGTACCGCGCGGCTGTAGTTCTCGGCAAAGTCGATGATGCTGGAGTAGCGCTGGTGATAGTCTTTGGCTAGAGCGCGCATTAGCACTGCCGCTACCTCAGCCGGGACGCGTGCATTCCATCGCTGCAGTGGGGGGGG
>JAFMRP010000150.1 GCA_017354095.1 Ktedonobacteraceae bacterium | reverse complement strand
CCCTTGTGGGGGCCGGCCCCGCCGTGCCTGTCATCCCTGTTTCCATTGAGAACATCCCCTACACAAACTCGATCAGGCGATGGATGCTGCCGCGTACCGGGACACGCTCAAACCGCCGGTCCTGGGGAATGATGCGCATTGGCATCCCATACGCCGGATCCAGGTTGCTGCCCTTCGGCTCAACCCTGGTATTCGGCACGATCGCCAGGCGGTAACGCTGCAGCAGCATCGCCAGCACCACCTTCATCTCCTGGAGCGCGAATTCCGCCCCGATACATCGGTGTGGCCCGGCAGCGAACGGCAGATACTCGTACGACGTTCGGCTGAGCGTTGCCCAGCGCTCCGGCTTGAAGCGGTCTGGCTCCTCATACAGCTCTGGCAAGCGATGCGTAATGAACGGGCTGTAGAAGATCGTTGATCCTTTGGGCAGGGCGAAACCGCCAACCTCGCACGGCTCAGCCGCGATGCGCATACTGGTGGGAGCCGGTGGCAGCAGACGCAGGCTCTCCTTGATGGCTCCGTCAAGCAGCGATAATTGCCGAAGCGACTCAAGCGTCGGGGCCTCACCGTGCAGCGTGCTATCAAGCTCAGCAAGCAGATCAGCATGGATGCGCGGATGCTGGTGGATCAAGAAGATGGCCCAGGCCAGCGCGTTCGATGTGGTCACGTGCCCGGCCGCATACAATGTAACCGTGTGACTAATCAACTCATCGTCAGTGAGCCTTGTTCCGTCCTCATCATGTGCATGTACCAGCGCTGCCAGCACATCGGTGGCCTCGGCGTCTTCGCGCTTCTTTGCAATCATGACGCGGATAAAGCTTTCCAGCCGTTCGGCAAGCCTGAGTGTGCGATGATAAGGCATTCCTGGCATGTCGATGAGCGGTGTAAACATCAGCAGAAGCTGGGATGCACCTAACTTCTGGAAGAGCGCTCCAATACGGTCTATCTCTTCCTCATCGTCCAGTCCAAACAAAGTCTTGACTGTGATACGCTGGGTGAGCTTCTTCATTTCGGCGTGCAGCTCTATCTGGGATACAGACTGCCAGCGGTCAAGCATACGCAGCGTGAGCGCCGCCATGTCGGCGTGATACAGCTCGATCTGCCGTTTATGGAAGGCTGGCTGCATCAAATGACGATGCCGTTTGTGATGCTCTCCGTTCATATTCAGCAGATTATAGAATTGGATGCGTCCCCATGCTGTGTCTTTCGGCACCTTCAAGATCGTCCCTTTCCCAACCTCAAAGAGCGCGGGCTGGGAAAGCAGATGGAAGTTGAACGCTGGCCCAAAGGCAAAGACGTAAGCGGGATCACCCCGCTTCATCGCGACAACCTCACCATAGTTGCCATGCAGCCAGCGCGAATAGGTGCACGGGTCGTAGAAAAATTTGAGCATAGTCGCCCAGCTGCCAACAAGCGGCACGACGGTTGGACCTGGAAGAGTTCGCTGCGAAACGTTTTTTATTGCCATTTAAGAGTACCTCCATGCTATTGTCATGCATTGTCCATGCCCCTACAGGACCGGCTCCATCTCCTTCTCCACTGCTCGCTTCTCCGCTTGAGGGAGCCGGGCCTGGCGCAGGGTGAGCAGTGCCACAAAGCCTGACAACAGGACCAGCGCTCCTGAGATGGTCATCCAGGGAACAACCCCCAGCCGATCACCAAAACTGCTGCTCAGTGTCATGCTGATGAGCATCGCGAGCGACATGACGGTTTCGAGAGTGCCGAAAACGCGGCCACGATAGCGATCCTCGGCCCCGACTTGCAGCAGGGTGTATAGCGTGACGACGAGTCCGGCGACGAAGACGCCCATGAACCCGGTGAGTATCATAACGAGCACGAGCTGCGGATAATAGATGATAACAAGGATGGCGGCTCCCGCGGTCAATCCAGCCAGGGCGATCTGATAGACGGGCCGGAGCCACTTGCTGATCACTCCGTTAAGAAGGGCGCCAAGCATCGAACCAACGCCCTGCGAGGTCAATACCCAGGCATAAACCATGGCGTCGCCATGCATGACATTTCTGACAAAGACGACGAACATGACCTGGATAATCCCCTGCCCTAGCATGAGCACTCCCATTGTGAGCAAGATGCCGGTCAGCGTCTGGCTGCGACCAATCAGCCGCAGTCCTCCCACCCACTCTTCCCAGAGATGTTTGATGGCTGCGGCTACAACCACACGCTCTTTCTGCTCTCCTCCTTTGCTTATAGATGCAGACGCGGGAAGCACGATAAGCAGAAGCATCAGTGCGGAAAACACATAGGTAACGCTATCCATCAGTACGGCCCCGGTAAGACCCAACGCGGTGAAGAGCACACCCCCAATCGGCGGCCCTACTAAACGGGTCACTGATTGCCCGAGCGATGAAAGCGAGTTTGCAGCTATCAATTGCTCGTCTTCGACAAGCGATGGAATGAGAGCCATCGATGCAGGTGTGAAAAACTGCGAGATGATGGCCTGCGCCGCTAACGCGACATAGATGAGCCAGAGCAGATCAGCACTATGCACCAGTAGCATGAGCAAAAGCACTGCGGCTCGCAAGAGATCGGCGATCAACATGGTCCAACGACGATTCCAGCGATCAACGAAAACGCCGGCCAGCGAACTGAGCAGAACACGGGGCAGGGTCTCCACGATGACCGTGATGCCCGTCTGCAAAACGGACCCGGTGAGTTGGTAGACGTAATATGGCACCGCGATGTATAGAAAACCATCACCGCACAATGAAACTACTTGCCCTAACCACAACAATGTGAAATTGCGCTTCCTTAAAACTGCAAACATTGAGCGTTCCTTTCTTAACTACAAAGATTATGCTATAATGAAATCATTAATCCGTTAAACTAAAACCAACTAAATTGACTTATTCACTAAGATAAATACATCTTAACGTGAAGAATAAAAATTGTCAAGTGATTGATAAAAATTGCCAGGATATTATCAAGAACCATTTCAGGAGGAATAAAAATTGTCAGGCGGTTCTCAATCTACGCCAGTGCCAGAGAAACTCACGCGTGAGCTGCGCCAGTCGACTTCCCTTGCCGCGTCCTTTTTCCGGGCGGCGGCGGCCCGGCTCGGCATGACCGTTACAGACCTGCAGGTCATGGATATTCTGGAGAATACCGGACCCTCGACTGCGGGCCAGCTCGCCGATATCACCGGTCTTACCACGGGAGCGATCACCGGGATGCTCAACCGGTTGGAGGAGGCCGGGCTCGTGCGCCGGGAGCGTGATCCCAACGACGGTCGCAAAGTCATCGTCCGGCTCGCAAAAGACAAGGACGAATGGCACAAAATTGGCTCCATTTTTGCTTCTCTTGGGCAAGCATGGAATGAACTGGCGTCGGACTACGACGATGAGCAGATATCCCTCTTCCTGGAGTTTCTCACCCGCCTCAACGTGATATCCCGGAAGGAAGTTATCCGATTGCAAGAAGCGCCATCGAGCGAGGGGGAAATCTTCTCCGCTCCACTTTTAGATCTGAAGAGTGGCCGGCTCATTGTCTCCCCCGGGATCTCCCTGCTGACCCTGCGCACAACCGAAGGAATGGCCGAACTCTACCAGGCCCGTTTCAAAGGCCTGGTGCCTGACGTGAAAGCCAGAGATGGGGTGGTCACGATCCGCTATCCACGACGTCTGTTGGGTCTGGGTGGAGAACAGCGCACGGCCCAGGTCACGCTCAGCACCACCATCCCCTGGCAGATTGTGATCCAGGGCGGCGCATCACAGGTCATCGCCGAACTGGCCCACCTCAATCTCGCCTCTCTTGATCTCAAGGGAGGACTCAACTCCATCCATCTGGATCTCCCCATACCCTCTGGCATGGTTCCCATACGCATCAGTGGAGGAGCATCAGAGATCATCGTTCGCCGCCCGGCAGGCGCCGCCGCGCGCGTCCATCTCAAAGGGTGGGCCTCCCACTTCATCTTCGACGACCAGGTCTTCAGCGATATGGGCAACAACGTCTGGCTGCAAAGCCCTGGCTTTGATCCAGCCGCCCCCTATCACGACATCGAAGTCTTAAGCTCTGCCAGCCAGGTCATTATCACCTCTGGCTAGTGCAGAACCACGAGACCCACTCGGAAATGCTTGCTCCGTACCTGTAAGGATAGGGGCGGTGATGATGCGGGGAGAGGCTGCCCTTCGTGCCCCCGGAGAATCTTTTTCCCAGCGAGTCGCCACCCAACATGTAGGGCCACCCCTCGCGGGTGGCCAGCTTGCGGACGGCCAACCCCGTGCCATCCACTACCATGTACCATCATCATTTGTGAAACTTCTTGCGGGTGGCCGGGGCACGGGCGGCCATCCTCGCACTCCTGCACACCTCTCGCGGGCCCCGCCGGGTGGCCAACCCCGTGCCATCCATCACCATGTACCATCGTCATCGGTAAAACTTCATCGGGCGTCCGGCTCGCAGCCCCCCGACTGCCCCACCCATCCATACTCAACCACGTGAGACGCTCTGAACATCCATGAATCATAGCATATAGATATATCGATAATGAAACCAGAACCTTGCCCTATCCAACAAAATATGCTATACTATCTCCATATATGATATTATCATTATCATCTTATTTTCTGCGCCATTCCCCTTGCATGGTTATATTTCTGCTATCACAAAATATCAGAAAGGATCGCCATGCAACAATTAATCTCATACACCCCCATCAATCCCCATACATGCCCATCAATGAAAAATACCCCTCAGCCTCCTTCTGGAGCCGCTATGTTGCTTATGTAGCTTCCATGTAGCTTCCATGTAGCTTTGAATCGGCTCCCCAGGCGGCTCTGTAGCTTATGTAGCTTTTTTGACATCGATTCCCAAAAAAATTTTCCGGATCTATAGTCAAAATCTCATCTTCACTCCCCCAACATGTAGGACCACCCCTCGCGGGTGATTCCCTGCCGACTCCCAACGCCAGTGCCGTTTCTGGCGGAATATCAAGGGTCTTCCTTTCCGACCACCTGGGCGAAGCCAGCCGCGCTCGCGGCGTTGGTGGTCGGAATACGGAGGCCAGCCGGCTCGCGCCCGACCGATACCATGCCATTCATGACCCTGGTACCATGCTCTTTTGTCAAACTTCTTGCGGGTGGTCGGACAGTTGCGGGGTGCCCCACGCTCCCTTGCGATCACCACTCATCCATGGTATTCTTAGAACATACGTTTCGTGATAAACAAGATCAAGGACACTATGCTCACAGACACACAGCGCACAACATCCCAGAATCAGGAATACCTGTTCGGCTGGAACCCCACACCGGGCATCGTCTCCGTCTGGGCCCACCGCGATGGCCGCGCCGTCGTCTGGCAGCGCGAAGGCGACCAGGTCACATATACCAGAGACCGCTACCGCCCCTGGCTCCTCGCCACCTCCCTTGACGACCTGAGCCACCTGGGCAAACTCCTCGTCCCCTCCTCCTATCCCGATGCTGGCCGCGCCAGCATCTCCTATCAAGAACTGGATGGCCCGACCGGAACATTCCGTTACCAGCTCCTGGCCCAGAATATGCGCGAACTGGAAAAAGCCATCCTCAGCGGCGCCTCACGCCGCCTCAAACGCTCAATCAACAGGTTAAACGAGCTCGACACCTACTACTCGGTCGGCCCGGTCGAACAATACCTCATGCAGACCGGTCAGGTCTACTTCAAAGACCTCCCCTACGAGTCACTGCATCGCATGCAAATCGACCTGGAAACTACCGCCCTCGATCCCCATCGCGGTCGCATCTTTCTCGTGGCCATCAGCGACAATCGCGGCCTGGCCACCACGCTCGAAGCCCCCAGGCCTGAAGACGAGCCACAACTCATCACCGCCCTCTGCCAGATGATCCGCCAGCGCGATCCCGATGTGATCGAGAACCACAACCTGTTCGGCTTCGACCTGCCCTTCCTGGAGCACCGTGCCCTCTCCGCCGGGATCGCGCTCGAAATCGGCCGTGACGGCGGTCCCCTCCTGCTCCAGAGCCACCAGGAAACACTGGCTATCGGACCCGAGACGCGCAAACGCACGCGCTACAGCGTCCCCGGTCGCGAACTGATCGATACACTGGACGCCGTACGCCGCCATGACTTCGTTGTGCGCGACATGCCAAGCTACCGCCTCAAAGACGTGGCGCGCTACTTCGGCATCGCCTCTTCCCACCGCACCTACATCACCGGCACCGATATCTTCGATACTTACCAGCACAGCCCCGATCAGGTCAAAAGCTATGCCCTGGACGACGTGGCCGAGGTAGATGGCCTTTCGCGTCGCCTGCTCGGCGCTCCCTTCGCGCTGGCCAGCATGGCGCCGCGCCGCTACGAGCGCCTGGCCTCCGCCGGTCCCGCTATGGGCATCCTCGAACCGATCCTTGTACGCAGCTACCTGCGCGCGGGCGCGGCGCTCCCCTACCAGGCCGCGCTGCACAGCGCCGAAGACGGCCTCCACGAAGGCGGCGCGGTCCATCTCCTGGCCACCGGCATAGCCGAACACGTTGTCAAGGCCGATGTCGCCTCGCTGTACCCTTCGCTCATGCGCACATTCCAGATTGGCCCCTCCTGTGATCGCCTGGGTGTCCTGCTCAGCATCCTGGATCAACTCATCGATCTGCGCCTCCAGCACAAAAAAGCCGCCCGCATCGCCGCCCCCGGCTCCATCGATGCCAACCATCATTCCGCGACCCAGGCAGCCATGAAAATCCTCATCAATGCCGCCTACGGCTACATGGGCGCCGGCTCAATGGCGCTCTTTGCCGACGGACGCGCCGCAGGCGAGGTAACACGCCGGGGTCGTGGAATCCTGGCCTCTGTGCTCGAAGCCCTGAAAAAGCGTGGCATGGCACTCATCGAAGCCGATACCGACGGCGTCTACTTCGCCGTCCCGCCCGACTGGAGCGAGGAGCAGGAACGCGAGCTCGTCAATCAGATCGGCGAGGAACTACCTGCCGGCATCAACCTGGAGTACGAAGGCCGCTATCGGGCTATGTTCAGCCACGAGGTTAAAAACTACGCCCTGCTCACCTACGACGACCTGCTCATCGTGCATGGCGTAGCGCTCCGCTCCAGCCGCGCCGAACCCTTTGGCGAACGCTTCTTACGCCAGGCACTGCGCCATACCATGCTCGGCGACATCCAGGCCGTACGCACGCTCTTCCTTGATACCGTCTCAGCCCTGCGCACACGCACCCTGACCGCTGCCGACGTCGCTACCCAGGTGCGCCTCTCCAAAACGCCCCAGACCTACCTCGCTTCGCGCAACTCCCACCAGGAGCCCGCGTACGAAGCGCTGATCAACGCTGGCCGCACGCACTGGCAGCCCGGCGAGCGCGTACGCTTCTACCGCACCAGCAAAGGTCACGTCTGGCTGCCCGATGAAACCGAAGAAGCGCCCATCAGCGAAGACTGGCGGGCCAGCGCCAACGGCGAGCGGCCCACCACCACTCCAGAGATCACCATCCGCCACGCCGACGTCGCCCACCGCCGGGACTACGACATCGAATACTATATCCGCCTGCTCATCACATCCTACGCCGCCCGCCTCCGTAAAGCCCTCGACTCCACTGACTTCGAACAACTCTTCAAAGCCAACACCCAGCTCAGCCTGTTCGACATGGACAAACCCATCGAGGACATCCAACCCATCTGGCTCCGCTGCACTCCCCCCACACCCTGACTCAAACGGCGGTGCAGGGGACTGTCGGGCGTAGGTTTTTTGGGAAAGCAGTCGCACTGGTCCTGTAGGGGCAGGAGGTGGTGAGGCTGGGAGAGGGGCCCTTGAGGCTGCCCTCCGGCTCATCAAAGAGCCCCTCACATGGGGGCGAAGCCCCGATTCCTTAGCAGCACTCTTGCCGGGCGGAACCAAAGGCCCCTCGCATGGGGGCGCGGGGGCGCAGCCCCCCCGTGCTTTTCCCCACGAGCCGCCGCAGGCGGCGAGAAGTGTACATATGAACCCCACAGGAAATAGATCAACAAGCAGATGAGCATGAAAGAAATAACAAAAAGTTTTGCTATATAAGCAGATTTATGATATCTTTATTCATAAGCCATATCACTAGGGATAGCATCTCAGTATTCCAGACGATCCGCATGTTGACTCATATTTTCAGCTACGCGTGCAACGACGCATGAACGGAGGAACTATCAGATGCACACCAACGTCCCCGCACCACCCGCTCCCAACTTCTCCGCGGCCTGCTTGAGAGGCCGCGCAGCACTGTACTCCCTGACACTGATCATTCTCACGCTCCCGGCACTGCTCACAGCTTGCGGCTCCGGGGGTGGCGGAACCAACGGATCATCATCAGATACGCTCCTCTTCGGCGCGCCCATCTCGCTGCAGGGCGCCAGCGCCACCGAAGGCAAACTCACCCTGGAGGGATACCAGCTCTGGGTCAAGCAGGTCAACAATAATGGCGGCATCAAAGTCGGCAACAAATCCTACAAAGTCGCCCTGAAATACTACGACGATAGTAGCCAGCCAACCAAAAGCGCCCAGCTCACCCAGCAACTGATCACCGCAGATAAAGTCAACTTCCTGCTCGGCCCCTATGGCACCACCGCCACATTGCAAGACGAAGCCATCGCCGAGCAATATAAAATCCCCATGGTCGAAGCCAACGGCGCCGCTAAAGCCATCTTCTCCAAAGGCTTCAAATACATCTTCGGCGTGCTCAGCCCTGCCTCCGAATACGCCAAAGTCATGCTGGAGGCAGCCCTGGCCCTGCCCACTCCACCTAAAAATGTCGCCATCATCTCCGCCGA
>JAFMRP010000852.1 GCA_017354095.1 Ktedonobacteraceae bacterium | reverse complement strand
AGCGGGGGAAAGGATGCAGGAGGGCTCCTCTTGTTCCGCTCGGCAACGCCGCAATCCTCTTGTCCAGACCACCAACGCTGCTGCGCAGCTACGAACTGCGTTCGTCAGGTGGTCTGCAAGGAATCTACCGCGGCTATCGCTGCGCGATCAGCCGATCGGAGAGGCAGCCGCCCTCCTGCACCTCCCACTTTCACATCACCCCTGAATCTGGAAGGGGATCTCCGCCTGCTGCGATACGCCTGGCGTTCCCAGCAGCACGAAGGTAAAGCTGGTTGAGCCCTGAGACACGAGAAAGGCGGCTTCGCCAGTCGCGTTGGTTCCGGCCGGCACGCCCAGAGGTATGGTCGTGTTGCCAGTCAGCGAGCTCGTCGTGTCGCCCGCCTTCAGCCGGATATAGTCCCCATAATATCTATTAAAATCCGTAGATGAATTGTTATCAATGCGCACATCGACCACAACGAAGATCATCCCTTTGCCCGCCTGCGTGTTATCATAGCTCAGGGTTGTCCTGGCCTGCGTAATTGTCCAGGTGGTGCCGCTATACAACGCCTGCTTGTTTGGCTTGATAATCTTATCCTGGTACTTACCCAGATCAGCATTGCCAGTCAGCGGCAGGTCGATCTGCGCTTCGTTGTCCCTGCCGATGCGCAGCACGAGTTGCTTGATATCGACGTTCTGGCCCACCTGAAAATCCAGCCAGTTATCCCGCGAGGTCGAGGCCTCAGTGCCGAGAGAGTACTTGCCGTTCAATGGCACAATACTGGTGTGGTCAGGCAGTTGCAGACGAAACACATCGTTAATGTAGTAAGATGCAGCCTTTGAACTGGGATTTTCTTCACGATAATTCAGCCGCAGCACCCCACTCTTCTGAGGAGACGTGGAGTTATCATCCTGAAAGAAATTGGCCTGCTGGGCATCTTTAAAGGTGAGCTTCACGCCCGCATAGGTCACCCCCTGGTTCAACTGAACGGTTTTACTGATCGTCTGGACCGGTGTATTATTGCGGCTATTACTACTACTACTATTATTATTACTACTGCCCGGATTCCCTGAATCGCTGCTCGTATTCGCGGCGTTGGAGATGGCATTCCAGATGAACCAGCCAGCACCACCACAGAGCGCCAGAATGATCAGGATAAACACCAGCACTCCACAGCCAAACTGCGTCAGCACTCTGCCACTCGAATCTCTCCGTGGCGTCCTGGCATAGTCGGGCGGCTGCTGAAAACTGGATGGCGCGGGCTGTTGTTGAAAAGCCTCCGGTGCCGGCTGATAACTACTAGAAGGTGGTGGCGGCGGCGGTGGGGTGTAGGGTGTCTGCTGCGTTGGCGCACTCAAAGGGTCGGAGATTGATGTACTGTCGGGAGTACGTTCGGTCTGCTGGTTCGCCCGGCTATCTATCAGTGTACCGCAATTCTGGCAAAAGCGTTGACCGGGAATAAGCGGAGCACCGCAGCCTGGGCAAGAGCGAGCATTGTGCGTTGCCATAAACTGCTCCTAAATTGTTTCTTCTGGTCACAGAAAAGCTTACAATTGCACATCAGTGGTGGCCTGATCAAAGCCGTCAGGCTTTTGTGAGTGAAAAATCAATGTGAACTGGTTGAGACCCTGCGGTACAAGGAAGGTGACAGTCCCGGTCTTCCCTGTCGCCCCCGCATCAAAAGAAACTGGCATGGTCGTATCGATGGGTGAAAGCGTAGCGCTGCCGGCCTTCAGGCGCATGTAATCATAGGCGGAACCAGGAATAGAAGTCTGCGCCAGGGTATTATCAACGCGCAGTGTGAATATCACAAAGCGCTTACCTTTGCTAGCTTGCTGCCCATTGACGCTCCATTGCGTGGTCGCGCTGGTCAGCGACCAGTCCAATCCCCGGAATTGCAGGGTATTGTGCAAATCTGTCTTTTTCGGTTCGTACTTGCTCAGATCAGCGCCAGTGACCAGGGGAATGTCCATCTGTGCCTGGCTGGTTGAACCCAGACGCAGAACTAGCTGCGCGGGCTTGACGGTCGCGGGAACGCTAAAATCGACCATGCTGGTCTGCGTTGCGTCCGGCTCGATTGCTCCATTGGCCCGCACATAGGCAGGTTTCTGAACCTTTCCTCCCGGCAGAACTAGCTGTGCAATATCGCTATATACCAGATGAACGGGGTCAGCCGTTTTATTTTGCGCCTGTAGCTCGACGCGTAACATCCCATCCTGGGACGGTGAAGGATCGTCGGCGAAGTTTCTGGCTTGCTGAACAGAAAGGACGGTGAGGCTGACGCTGGCATATGTGACACTGGTATGTAGTGAGGTGGTCGTAATCGGCGACTGCGCCAGGCTTCCCAGAGCATACACGCCATAGACACCCCCACCCAGCAGCAATAACAAAGCCAGCACGATCAAGGCGCAGCCAAGCCTCTCACTTGTCCCCTTGCGCGCGATAATATGATCTGGCTGAGGATACTGCGGAGCCGCCAGGTCGAGCCCGCACCTGAAACAATTCTGCTGCTGTGGCTTTACTTCCGCTCCACAGCGTGGACAATTGCGCGGCAATAGCGGCGGCATAGCCCATCCACCTTTCTTGATACAGTAATAGACAATAGCATTTATCTCTTGTTAATAATGTAACATAAGAGACATAGGCGGCACTATAAATCATCTCACAGGAAATTTGTGTACCGCGCAACTAGCTGAACAATAGCTACTTGTCATTTTACGCCGTACCGTTTATAATGGGAAGAGATAATTCCTCAACCAAACGAAAGAGACAACAGCTATGCCTTCTGATCGTTTCAGCACCTGGCGGCTGACCAAACGGAAAAACGGATAATTGCTGCTTGCGCGTCCCCGCGTCGTGTGTAAGCAGCAGGCCAGACGCACGTCACCCACCGGCTCGACTGGTGTGCAGCCCTCATAAGTGCTCACCAGCCTCTCGCAGCCATGTCTTCCACGTGCCCTCCTGCTTCGTTCCCTACTGTACCCATAGCAACAAACCAGGAGTGTGTCACTATGCCCATGCCTCATCGCACCCAGATGCAACTGATCAAACGTCGCCTGATTGGCAAAGAAGGTTCTGAACGCGTACGCGAGCTGCGCGCTATCCTCAAAGAGCTTCCCGGCTATCGCAACGGCCCCTATGGCGATATTCGCAAGTGGGTCATGGAACAGATTGAAGATACTCATGTTCGCAGCCGCACCGTACATCGCGATTCGATCGCGGTGCGGCGCGAAGGAGTTGCCCAGGTGGCTCTGGTGGGCGCACCCAACGCCGGCAAGTCTTCGCTATTGCACGCGTTATCGCACGTTCAGATCAAAATTGGCGACTACGCCTTCACGACGCTGCGGCCCGTTCCAGCCCT
>JAFMRP010000851.1 GCA_017354095.1 Ktedonobacteraceae bacterium | reverse complement strand
GCCAAGCTGGATCAGATCGATGTCGGGCGTGCCGTTGGTGCCGAAGACGCGCCGCAGGGTATCGGTGTAGGCCTGCGAGGCCGCGTCGCGGTCCGCCTCATCGGCTGGCATACGGTGTACCTGGCTGGTTGGAATGGGGACTTTGCTGAGCAGCACCTCGTGCGCCAGTCGATAATTACTCTCGGGATCATCGGGTGGCACGCAGCGTTCATCCGACCAGAAAATTTCTACCAGGCTCCAGTTGATCTGGTTGCGATAGGGTTCCTGGCCGAGCATGCCATAGAGCTTCCTGGGTGTTGAGCCGCCGGACAGGGCGATAGTGAAGCGTCCGTGGCGAACGATAGCCTCGTTGGCGGCCTGGATAATGTAGCCGGCTGCCGCGTGGCTTAATGTATCTGTATCAGGATAAATGGTGATTGACATATGTTTCTCCATAGTACACGCCGCCTGAGGGCGGCGCGCAAAGGGAAAGAAAAAAGTTTTTTCTATTCGAGAAGCAGGTTGGCTGCTTCTTTGACAGTCTCTTCGTAGCGAAGGTCCCGGCTCATGATCTCCATCTCATTGTGGAGCAGCTCGCTCTCGCGCTGCGTGGTTGCCAGACTGACCGCGCGTGTTGGTCGCGTGCCCTGGTTCAGTTCAACGGATGTGAGCACGTGATCGGGTTCGCCTTCGCGGTTGATCGAGAAGATGGCGCTTTTATCGCGCAGCTCGCTACTCAGGCGAACGGAGCAGATAGTGCCGGGCTGCAGGCCTGTCTCCGTGCGTGGGCGCAGGGCGATGTCGCCGCTGACCAGAATGCCCAGCTTGCCAGTTGCCTGGTCGTTGGCAAGGGGGCCGCTGGTGCGGGACATATGCCAGGCATAGGTTCCGCTGCGTGGGTCATGTTCGTCGAGTGTGCTGCCGTGGGTAAATTCCCAGGCCAGGCTATTTTTGAGCCAGGCAGCCAGAAGCATCGCCTGAGTTGAGTAAAAGGGAGTGTCTCCCAGGCGGCGTGTCTGGCCGGGTGGGGCAGCGTATTCGATCTCGATGCGATTGACGCCACCCAGATAGGGTTTATAGTCAGCCACGTCAAAGAACTGGGCGACCAGTTCGCGCCAGGGAGTGAGCCGGCCCCAGTTCAGGTCGCTAATGGCGTAGGCTGTGGAGGGTTTGATCAGTGAGAGCAGCACCTGGAAGCTGCTGCCAGCTTCCTCGAAGGTGCTGGAGTCAATGATGACCCGGCTGCAAATATTGACATAGCGATTGAACGTCGCGTTATTGTAAGGGAGGTCCTGCAGCCACCACAGATAGACGGGCAGGTCGGGTTTAAACAGTGGTTCTATCAGGTGTGGGGAGTCGTAGACGGCAGCCCCGGAGGCCAGGATAGTGACTTGCTCGAAGTGGTGACGCATGACATCGGAAACAATAGGGAAGGAGCGCAGGGTTACCCAGGTAGTAGTTTGGGAGGGCAGGCCGCTCGTATCGAGGATCAACAGGAAGACACGCGCGATATGGGTGCTGGATAAGTCGCGCAGCAGCATGCTCGCCCGTTGTGCTGAGCCGATGTCGGGCGCGCAGATGACGAAATTGAGCACGCTGGTACGGACATTAATATTCTGGCTGATACGAACGTTGTCTGCGGTCAGGTGCCAGAGGTGAGCCAGCTCGTCCTCAACCTGTTCGATGCGAACACGTTTTCCCGCCCAGGGCAAGCGTGGCCCTGTGTTTTCAGCATTTTGCTTGACTATGTCCATGAAGTCCTCGTTGTGAACGCCGTTGTTCGATAGGTTTCGCTACCGCTATAAGCTCGATGCTCTAATCCTTATTGTATAATCTATTGGCAAGCGTCCGGGGAGGCGCCGGTCAAGGCCGGCGCCAGCGGAATCCGTCGCGCCAGATGAACTCGTCGGCGGCCTGGGGTCCCCAGGTGCCTGATTCGTAAGTCAGGATCGTTTCGCGTGGCTCGCTGGCCCATTCATCCAGGATGCTCTGGATGAAGTTCCACTGGGCCTCTACTTCGTCTCGGCGTGTGAAGAGCGTCGAGTCGCCTAGCATACAGTCGAGCAGGAGGCGTTCATAGGCCTCTGGCTGCTGGCGAACGAAGGAAGAGCCATAGAAGAAATCCATGTTGACGGCGCGTATCTGCATATCGGTGCCGGGCACTTTTGCGCCGAATCTGAGCGAGATGCCTTCATCCGGCTGGATGCGCAGGATGAGAACGTTGGGTTCGACCTGTCCTTGAGCGTCGCTTTTCTTAAAGATCATGAGCGGGGCGCTTTTGAACTGGATGGCGATCTCGGTCACGCGTTTGGGCAGGTGTTTGCCTGTGCGCAGGTAGAAGGGAACGTCGGCCCAGCGCCAGTTGTCGACGAACAATTTGAGCGCTACGTAGGTTTCGGTCGTGGAGGTAGGCGAGACGCCGGGTTCTTCGGTGTAGCCTGAGACCTGCTGGCCGCTGACCCAGCCGGAGTTATACTGAGCGCGGACGGTATTGGTGATCACCTCGCGTCCGGACAGTGGCTGGAGGGCGTGGAGCACCTTCACCTTTTCGTCGCGCACTGCATCGGCGTCGAAGGCGATGGGTGGTTCCATGGCGACCAGGGTCAGGAGTTGCAGCATATGGTTCTGGACCATATCGCGGATCGCGCCGGCTTCTTCGTAGTAACCGCTGCGGCCCTCGATACCGATATTTTCCGCCACGGTGATCTGGACGTGATCGACGTAGCGGCGGTTCCAGACCGGTTCAAAGATGCCGTTAGCCAGGCGGAATACCAGGATATTCTGGACGGTCTCTTTGCCCAGGTAGTGGTCGATGCGGTAGATCTGCTCCTCTTTAAAGACTCTACCGATCAGACGGTTGAGTTCGCGAGCTGAGTTCAGGTCGTGACCAAAAGGTTTTTCAACGATGATGCGTGTCCAACCCTTGCGATTGCGGTTGAGGCCGGCGGTGCCGAGATTCTGGATAATGTCGGGATACTGGCTGGGTGGTGTTGAAAGATAGAAGATGCGATTGCCGCCAGTGCCGCGTTCGTGGTCGAGCTGGTTGAGCAGAGCCGCCAGTTTTTCGTAGCCTGCTGGTTCATGGAAGTCTGATTGCAGGTAGTAGATGCCGGAGGCAAAGCTATCCCAGACCTGGGGGTTCACGGGTTTCTGGCGCGAAAACTCGTTGACCGATTCGAGCGCTTGCTGGCGGAAGACCTCATCGTTGTAGGGCCGGCGTGCGAACCCTACCACAGAGAAGCCGGCCGGCAGGGGATGTTCCAGTGCCAGGTTATAGAGCGCGGGCAGCAGTTTGCGGTGCGTCAGGTCACCTGTCGCACCGAAGATGACCATGACGCACGGCTCAAGGCCTGGCTTACTGCGTAGG
>JAFMRP010000850.1 GCA_017354095.1 Ktedonobacteraceae bacterium | reverse complement strand
CTGCGAGGGAACAGGACACCGATCACATGTGTGCGCTGGTTGACCAGGTGGCGCGCGGCCGCCTGAGGGGTATAGTTATACTCTTTGATCACCTGCCAGACGCGATCGCGCACCGCGGGACGTACGCTCGGATGATAATTGAGCACCCGAGAGACGGTAGCGTGGGAGACACCGGCCAGCCTGGCAATATCTTTGATCGTCAATTGCGGCATCGCAACCTCTTTGTGATCTGCACCGGCTCAGGAGCAGACAATGCATATCCGGCGACATTGTGATCGTTTCCATGGGATCGTTTCCAAAAAGTATACTCAAAGCTCGGGTGCTTGTCAAGGCACATCAACATCCCGGGTATCATTCGCATTAAAAGCGCATATAGACATATAGCACATAGTGATCGCATAAAAATCGAACGTGTGACGGCTCTTCCCGAGCTATAAAAGTACCAGCATCCAATCGCACTGATACGTGAACCGTTCTGATTCGTTACGAAATTTGCATGGTCTATATGCAATCTTGTAATAATTACAGTTATTCTAAGCAGGTCAAAACAGGAAAGGACCCTCTATGAAGTGGTATCCCTACGGGCACGACTTTGGTAATGCCGAAATGGGAGGTGTAACGGTACTCAGCAACGGGAAAAATGTCGCCCGCAGCATTCCTACAGCATTCGCCAAAGCCGATACCAACGCAATGCGCAGTCTGGGAGTAAAAACGGATCAATCCAACACGCATGTTATCCAGTTTCAGGGTGATGCGATGGCCTATGCGGTAGGAGAGCTCGCCTTACAGCAGGCGGTTGATGTTTATCATGGGCGTGGTGATATCCAGCGCTACGCCAGCAAGTACAGCCTCCGTGGGCTATTGACCCTGGCGTCAACATTGATTCCCGAAACCGAATTTGGGCTTTATGTCGTAACAGGGCTACCCGCTGAGACCTATATCAAAAACATGAATCTGCGCAACACCATCAAAGAGTCGCTGGATGGTACTCATGTTTTCACTATGGATGGAGGCAAGACATGGCGCCGTGTAACCGTTGAGATCGCGACGGTGGTGATGGAAGGTTCGGGTGCTTTGATTGCTTATGGTGACAAATCGGTGAGCCGCACGACTGAGAGCGCGGTGATCGATATTGGAGGGCGCACTACGGATCTGTATGTGGCTCGCGGGCAGGTGCCGGTCAGTGAATACTGTAAAGGTAAGCCGATTGGTGTTGAGACGGCCACGCAGATGCTGATGGATATTTTTGAGAACAAGTACGACCGCTCGCTGTCGCTGTTGGAAGCGCGTGAGATTATGTTTGCCTTTGCCTCCAACAATGGCAGCGCGAGCTATCCCGATATCTCGGTATATGGAAAGACGGTCAGCCCATATGAGCTGGAGCGGGTAGCGAGAGAGGCCATCACGCAGATTGGCGGTGAAATTGTCTCATTTGTGGCTTCAGCCTGGCGGCAGAGCGATAGGGATGCCGTGGCGGCGAGCTTTAAGCCAGTGTTGAATATCGGTGGAGGGGTCTACTATTTTCATAATTTTCTGAAGCAGCGTATACCTCACATTTCGCGCCCGGATGATCCCATTCACGCCAATCCGCTTGGTTACTGCAACCTGGCGGGCCGTTTGTTGATGCGGAAATACCAGGCCAGCAGCGCCAAAGCCTGAGCACGGCTTTAGACGCGGGTTAGTAAGGAAGGAAGCATGTCACAAGATACTGATAAGTATTTGCATTTTAACGTTGGTCTGCTCAAAGATTCGTTTGCGCTAGAGGCTCTCTGGCAAGATGCGATGAAGTATCATATGATCGATCAGCCGGGGAAGTTGATCGCGCTGCGTCTGACAGAGTACTATGAAATGCTTTCTAAAGGTTTGATTCAGACGGGGGGAGGATCGCCGCTGAAAACGCCGCCGACTCCGCCACCAACGCCGATTACCAATGGCGCCAATGGGGAAGCGGAGATGGGCCAATCATTTAGTGAGGCTAGCCAGACTGGCGAGCACACTTCTTTAGATGGTAATATTGTGACCGCCTCACCGGACGTTGACCAGAACGCTGACGAGGCCGCGGAATACTGGGCGCTTTTGTAGCGGATCAATCCAGGCAAACAGTGGAGGGCTGGACACCCCGCAGAGGGTGGAGATCCGGCCCCGCAGGGGAAACCGGCCACCCGCAAGGGGTGGCCTTACATTTCTGCGCTGGGAACGGTGGTATATTGCGCGTGGCATTTGTTAGTCGTCGTAGCGGCGATAGTAGCGATTGCGCCCGCGCCAGGTATTGTATGTCAGCGTGTGCCAGAGTCCAACAAGCACGATTGAGCCGATCAGCGCCCGGATAATGGGTACGCCGTAGACGTTCCAATCGCCAACGCCGTCGATCTTGATCAATTGTGTGGTGAGCCAGATGCCGACAACGCCTGCGACTACTGCGCCTATAATGCCAAAGGGCAGTCTCCAGCCGACAATCGCTTCTGCGACGATTCCTACGACGGCCGCGATGATAAGGTAGACGATAAAATTGGTACCAATGGACCAGGCATGGTCACCAATACTAATAGTAATCTGGTTAGAAACCTGGTCACCCATGACGAGACCATATGCCATGAGAAGCGACATTGCTGAACCTCCTCAACCGAGAAAATCAAGGTTATTCACTATGTATGTAGTAATAGACGTGGGTTCTGGTGGTTGAGTAACAAGGGTGTGTGGCATGGAGCTAGAAAAACTGGCTGATAAGCTGGTAGACCTGACGGATGTTGCTCGTATTGCCGGCGTACTCTTTGCCACCGCTGGCGTTGGCGATTTTTGTCAGGCCGCCCACGTCGGCATCGCTGCCATAGGCGATGGTGAATACTTTGATGCCCTCTCCCGCATTTTTGTCTTCGGGCGCCGGAGTCAGTTGTGCCGCAAGCTGGTCGGCTGTCAGCGATTTGAAATTGTCCATGCCATCGGTCAGTACGACGATGGCTTTAATATGTTTGGATGGCAGGGCGCGCAAGGACTGCACCTGTTCGGAGATGGTATTGTAGAGGCGTGTATTGCCCTGAGCGATGATGCCGTTCACCTGGGTGAGCAGGGCCTGGCGCCTGGGGCCTAGCGGGGAGATCGGGGCCAGCACATCGGCCTTATCGCTAAAAACGGTCAGCCCCAGACCATCACTGTCGCCCAGCAGATTGATAAAGTCGGAGAGACCCTGGCGCGCAGCATTGATCTTGGGAGTGCCATGGTCGGCATCGTTCATGCTGCCGGAGCGATCCAGGATCAGCATCACATCGACCTTGCGGCGCTTCTGGTCCCAGGCTGCTTTGATGGCGTTGAGCACATTAGCTGGCGGCACGCCCAGGACAGCTTTGGGCT
>JAFMRP010000849.1 GCA_017354095.1 Ktedonobacteraceae bacterium | reverse complement strand
AAACGGGACCTGGAGCGCGATGGCTATCGGGCGGGCCATGTGTCGCTGGGGATTATGGTGGAGACGCCGGCAGCGGCTCTGACGCTGGATCGCTTCCGGGGGCTGATTGATTTTGCCTCGATAGGTACGAATGACCTGGTGCAGTATACCTATGCCGTGGATCGTACGAATGCGCGTGTGAAGGAGCGGGCGCAGCCGCTGGGCGACGCGATTCTGCGCCTGGTGGAGCGTGTTGGCCAGACGGATATGCCCGTGGCGGTCTGCGGGCAGCTGGCCGGCGAGTCTGAGGCTATCCCGCTGCTGGTGGGTCTCGGGGTGCGCAGGCTGTCGGTCGCGCCAGCACGCGTGCCCGCGGTGAAGCGTTTGCTTGCCGGCATGACGCTGGCCGAGACGCAGGCGAAGGCGCGCGAGGCGCTGGGGTAGGTCAGCAGGTAAGAAGGTTTATATATCACTATATTCAGCAAGAAGGAGGAGCGAACCCCATGATCGCGAGATTCTGGCGTGGAGTGACCCCTGCGGAAAAGGCCGAGCAGTATCTTGAGTACTTGATGGAGACGGGCCTCAAAGACTACCGCGCGATTCCTGGTAATCGAGGCGTTCAGGTCTGCCGTCGCACGTATGAAGGGAAAACCGAATTCCTGCTGATCTCGCTGTGGGATTCCTACGAGGCGATTCGCGCGTTTGCGGGCGATGACCTGGAAAAAGCTGTGTATTATCCAGAGGATGAAGCGTTCCTGCTGGAAATGGAGCCGAAAGTGGTGCATTATGAGGTAGCGGCCACGCTGTAAATAAAGAGGCGAGCAAGTACCTCATTATATCCAGGCAGGCAAGCGATCTGATGGGGGGAGAAGCGTTGGTTCCCCTGATGGCTTTATGTTGCTGTCCAGGAACCATGACACGATGCAAGGGTCCAGGTGCCGCGAGCACTCTTCCCATCCTTTTGAAAGGTTCCTACCACCGTTAATGATTCTACAATAATCTGAAACTCTCCTGTAGAACTGACAGGCCATGTTCCAGAGTCATCCATGCTGGAAAACGTCACAATCGTGTCGCCACATACCATAGACCTGCCCGTTGTTAGCACGTGTGTGATCTGTGTCCCTGATTCATTAAGAACCAGGGTCAGACCGATAGAGCTATCTTTTGAATACCATTCCGTTTGCCGTGCCCAGGGAAAGGGCGTTGGGGTAGGGGCACGTGGAACCGGAGTGGAAGGTTGGGATTGCGTGGAAGGCCCGCAACCGAGCATGCCTACACTCAAGAGGATACAAGCCGAAAGATAAAAGATCAGAGAACATTTTTTCTTCATCGTTTTTTCTTTTGCATCCTTCAATGTATTGAAAAATCCTCTGGCGCTGACTACTCAAAATCTTCCTCTGAGACAGTTTCGTTCTCAGCTATTGATTTTTGCTATCTGGAACTTCTTCCAGTCTTGTCCTTCTTTTCTCATAGCTGGACAGGCCATTCCATCTGCCTCCTCTAGTGTAGCATAGGAAGCTGTTCTACACAATATGGGTAAGAGGTACAAAAAAAGCCTGACGCTACCGTCGCATCAGGCTAACGAACAAAGGGGCTGGCATCACGCGATGGACGCGGGCTCCTCATGGATAGAGGGAGGCAGGTACTTCTCGCCGCCAATGAGATCAGCCGCGATTTTGCGCGGAATTTCGATGCGTTGCCAGATATCGCAGTGGGGACAGGCATACTGTGTTCGCACATAATGCTGGCCTGTTTTCTCGTTCTGGCTGGTGCTTTGCGAGGTGATAAACATGCGCCGGTCACATGACAGGCATCTGGGCATAGGCCACTGATGCTTCTCTTCCATGGCAACATAGCCTCCTTGCTGATACGATCCTACCTCACAGTATACTCGCTTCAGAAAATGCAACCGCACGTTCCGCAAAGATGGACAGCGTGCGGCGCGCGTTTGATGCAGTAGCCCTTCACGGTATGAGCGCAGCCGCAGTAATGCCACTTGTTGCAGTCCCAGGCTTCGTCATCATCATCGTCGTCGCCGGGCTTCACTTCGTTATCATCGTCATCAAAGGTGACATACTGCTCCTCATCTTTACTCATAGGCTTTCCCCTTTATTTGCCGACGACGTTACGCAGCTGGGTGACGACTCGTTCCATCTGGGTGGCGGCATCGGTGGCCGAGGTGGTGCCGGCTACCAGCTGCTCCGTCACCTGAGTCGCGACTTTGAGCGCGGTTGAGAGCTTCTGGCTGCTCTGGTTCTGATATTGCGATGCCTGCTCGATATAGCGGGCCGTGGTCACCAGCTTCTCCAGCGCCTGGTGGGCCTCGCGCTCTCCCAGTTGTCGCCAGCGCTGTGCCATCTCGCCCGCTACCCTGGCCAGCTCCCGGGCGGCGACCGTGGTGGCCTCGGCATAGTATTGCACCGATTGCAGGCCCACCTGCGAGCTATCAACCACCCACATCTGCTCGGAGGCCGCGTCCTGCTGCCTGGTCGCCAGCGAACTCATGGACTCGCTACTGCGGCGCAGCGAATCGACCGAGCGCATAATCGGGCGGCCAACGTTGCGTCCGATCAGCGGGCCGATGATCATCATGGCCAGCACGACCAGGGCCGTCGCTATGCCCGTCAGGAGCAGTTGCTGGTTGGCGGAGGCTGTGACGGTGCTGATTGGGCTGAGCACAAAGTAGTTCCATGGTACGACGCTGGTGTTGTAGCGTACAACCTGGAATGGCTCATTTTTCCCCGCCGGCTGTGCCTGAAAGAGGCCCTGATTGCCGCCCTGGTTGAGCCCCTGGACGGCGGCAGGATCGGCTATGGTGGGTACCGGATTGGTGTTGCCGAAGCGGGCCTCCTGCTGGATCTGCTGCTGCAAGTCGTCTGGAAGCGCGGCCACGCTGCTGAAGCGCTGGTTCGGGTCGGGGTCGGCGATGCGGATGCCGTGCTGGTCGACGATGAAGGCGTAGCTGCCCGCGCCGTTGACATCGTCTTTCACGATGGTCCAGATATAGTCCAGGCTCAGCGTCGCGCGCATAAAGCCCAGGTAGGTATGGTCTGTCGTCGCGATGGGCGAGTAGATATCGACCGTGGCTTGCTGGATGGCGGGATCATAGTAGACATCGGAGATGATGGTGCCGGTTTTTACCGCCTGGAGATAGGTTGGCGGCACCAGGAATTGTCCATGTTTTTGTGGTAATTTGGGATAATAAAGGACCGGTTCACCTTTTGTATCATAGGCGCTCCAGTTCTGGTAGCGTTTGTCGCGAATGCTGCCAGCCGCCAGGGAATAGAGGGCGTGCTGTTGAATATCGGTATAGGTTGCCTGAGGCGTCTGAGGTGGGGGCGGTGTCTGCATAAACTGGATCAGGCTCGGCAC
>JAFMRP010000149.1 GCA_017354095.1 Ktedonobacteraceae bacterium | reverse complement strand
TTTATGTTGCACGCGGAAGGCTTAACGCAACGTGCAAGTGCAAAGCTGCTGTTATTATAACAGACGTTAAAGTTGAGCGTCGATAGTATTACTCACAAACTACTCACAGACTCGCGCCCTAGTATAACGGGTGAAGTGGCTCTCCAGGCTCGCTGACAACATTTTATTACAAAAATGATTAAGAGGCGGGAATCCAATTGACATCCGCCTGTAATGTATCAAAGAAATGTTGCAGGTCACCTGTTGTGCCGCGGGCAGAGAAAACGACATTTGTTTTGTCATGGGCGCCGCTACAGAGCTGCACAGGGGTCTGTGAAGTTGGTGTGGGCGTACCCTTTTTTGTATTAGTATTCTGCGTGGTATCGACACTGCACTGGAAGGCAGTGCCCTGCGAACGCAGGGGAGCTTCAGACAGGCTGATCGAATCGTTATTGGGTAGTTGATAGCCGATAGTGAAGTTGCCGCCCATGATGGGATCGCGCAGCGTGCCAAAGGCACTCACCAGGCAGGCTCCTGCCGGAAGGGTTGTGGGCAGGTAGATAGTGAAACCGACATTAGCCTTGAAGACAGACCAGTCGGTGATCGTCGTGGGAGTGCCATTGGGAGGTGGAAGAGAGGAAGCGGCAGGAGTTGTCGGGGCCGCTTCGTCGCGGAACAGCATGCTGGGCTTAGAGCACCATTTCACCTGTCCGGTGGCGGTAGTGGCAGTGGGAGTATTTTTGGTCGTAGAATTCGCGTCTCCTCCTGGTCCTGAGCAGGCGACCAATAATATAGTAAGGAGGAGAAAAGTTATGAGTAATGAGCAGACCTGGCCACGCTGGCGAGCGGGCCGTCCGTGACTATAGGATAGAGTAGTCATTAAAGAGTGCTCCTTAGATATCATCTCTTAGTATAAACGTTTTTTGGGAGAAAACATAGCGGTACAATCACGGTCAGTATAATGGAAAAAGTGGAAAAAGTAAAAAAATCCTATTGCCGGGACTGCTCACTGGTACGAAAAGAGGGGGTTTACAGCGCCTGGATGTAATGCTACTATTACAGTCCGCCGCTATGTCAGCTAGAAATATTCCTAATTACAAGCAGGGTGTTTAAAGAGCAAAACAGCCTTTTTCATGTTATTCGAGGCCAGGCGAAAAAAATAGTCAGAATGTCGTTCATTTTATCGATAGAGGTCCCTAAAGGGGTGAAGCCGAGTTGAATGCGAAACAGATCTGGCAAACGACAATTGAACGATTGCAAAAGAAGGTTGAGCCCTCTGTCTTTACTACCTGGTTTCAAGGGACGTCAGCGCAATCTTTCCAGGATGGTATTTTCACAATTTGTGTGCCTTCTATTTTTTGTAAGACGCACCTGGAGAATCGTTTTATAGAACTGATTCGGGACATTCTTGTCGAGGTGATAGGTGGGCCGGTTGAGATACGTTTTGTGATCGCGAAGGAATTGTCCGAGCAGGCGGGGGCAGACGGGCAAGCGATGGTTGTGCCGAGGCGCGGGTATCGCCTGTCGCGTGGGCGACTCTCGTCGCGAGCGCGCCGCCTGGCCGATGCAGCTGCGGAGGCCATGAGTTCCATCCCGTCACTCAGCGCGCGGCGTTTCACGTCCGCGAATGTGCCTCCGACGCCGCGTACACAGCAGGAGCCTGAGCCAGAGGCGCAACCCACGCTTTTTAGTGTGCAGCCGGTCGCCCCATTCGCCATGCCTGGAGAGGGAGCGCTTAATCCTCGCTACAGCTTCAGTTCTTTTATCGTTGGCAAGACAAATCAGCTCGCGCACGCCGCATCACTGGCGGTATCGGAGAACCCGGGTAAAATCTACAATCCACTGTTTCTCTATGGAGGTGTGGGATTGGGCAAGACGCATCTGCTGCATGCAGTGGGGCGTGTTGGTGAGGAGAACGGGTTGAATGTGCTCTACACCACCTCAGAGAAGTTCACCAACGAGATCATCAACGCCATTCGTTTTCAGAAAACCGAAGAATTTCGTGCCAAGTATCGTCAGATTGACATTCTACTCGTTGATGATATCCAGTTTATTGCGGGGAAAGAATCGACCGAGGAAGAGTTTTTTCATACCTTTAATACGCTACATAACGCCAGCAAGCAGATTGTGGTTACCAGTGATCGACCACCCAAAGCCATTGCGAGTTTGCAAGATCGCCTGCGCTCGCGTTTTGAGTGGGGGTTGTTAGCAGATGTGCAGCCGCCCGAATATGAGCACCGCCTGGCTATTCTGCGTTCCAAGTGTGATTCGCTGCATTTCGTGGTGCCGCCTGCTGTGATTGAATATATTGCGCGTCCGGCCTGCAGTAGTGTTCGAGAATTAGAGGGAGCACTCAACCGTGTGATTGCTTACGCGACTTTGCATGATGCACCTTTGAGTGTCGGGTTAGCGGCTCAGGCGCTTGAGCATCTTTATAGCAATAAGAAGCCGAGTTCCAACCTCACGGTAGCGGATGTGCTGGCAGGTGTGTGTCGCTACTACCGTGTCGAGCCTGATCTGTTACGTGGTAAGCAGCGGGACCGGGAGATTGTCTGGCCGCGCCAGGTAGCGATGTATGTAATGCGCGAAGAGACGAACGCCTCCCTGTTACAGATCGGCACCGCGCTAGGTGGGCGCGACCATACCACCATCATGCATGGTTGGGAAAAGGTGCATGCTGAAATGGCTAATAACGAACGGGTGAGGCAGGAGATAGCCGCCGTACTGGAGGCGATCCAACACAAAGAGGGCTAAACGAGGCAACGGTTAGCGTGCCAGATGAGTAGTAATGCTCATGTGTAGAGATGTATCGCAGTGGTTGCTGGCAGCGGTGTATAATGACGACGAAACATGTCATATCCAGGAGCCATTTCTATGCAGCAGCAACAACAACAACAGCACGCCGACTATGATCTGTTGGCCGTGTTCTCCAACGAAACCAAGGCGGACGCCGCGACAGCCAAGCTCCACAAAGAAGGTTTTGGGCAGGACGAGGTGTATCAACTGACCGAGGGCAGCGCCGGGCAGCGTACATTCCGGGTGCATGGGCCTAACCAGAGGCGTGGGGATTACTTCTTGCAGACCAGACGCAGCGGGCCTAATCCCATCGTGGTGGTCCTATTCGCGCTGATCTTTGCCATCGTGCTTGGTGGAGTAGGCTTTGGGGCGAGCACGGCCCTGCCCCAGATGCTTCCCGAGCCGGCGACCCTGCTCGGGGCAGCAATTGTCGGCCTGGTGCTGGGGGCCATCACCGGGTTTGGGAGACGAGGGAGAGTACGGGGAGCGATCGGACAAGCCCAGGTGTCGCAGGAGGGTCAGCAGCCGGTAAAGGGAGCGCGCAATGTTGTAGCTTTGCGCTTCAACGATCCTGACAATATCAGTCGTAAATCGCGTGCCAGGGCAATCTTGCTCAACAACGAGGGAAAGATCGACAGAAGTGTAGGACGGCAAAGAGAATAGTAGCAGGCGATGAATCGGGGCAGTACTGAGATGCGATGCTAGCATCAAAGTACTGTCCTTTTTTCTTCTCCTGGAAAATTAGCTGTCGCTTCGTTACAATAAGCATGAAGCATGGTGTAATTGTGCTTAGAGTATCCATTTAAATCTAGCACATCTTCATTATACCATTGTTCACTGGTACCTGAATCATTCGGGGAGAGGGAAGCGATGAACGCAGGACAGTTATTCTGGCCTCAGATGCACGCGCAGCCGGGGGAGACCGCGCAGCAACGGACGAGGCTTCTCCCGCTTTACAAGGTCATCTTACACGACGACGATGTGAATGATATGGTGTATATCACCTTTGCATTGATGCGGGCAGTTGGCACCTTAACGCTAGAGGAGGCTGAGCGTATTATGCTCACCGCTCATCTGAACGGAATGGCCGTGGTCATGGTGTGTCCGAAAGAGACGGCGGAATATTACCAGGAACGCTTGCTCAGTTTTAAGCTCACGGCGACAATCGAGCCAGATTAAGCTGAAGAATGGGAGATGCAGGCCGCCAGATTGGCGGCCTGTTCTTTTATTGCGTATTTTTTAGGGGGTCTGTAAAAAAAGGCTTTCCGGGGCTGTTCTGGTATGGAATAATACATATAGATATGCTATGTTGATGATAGCATGAAAGTGCGGTACAGCGTATTGACGGAAGCGATAGAAGCAGCTACAATCCTGAATGCTGTATGCCAACCAGGCAAGCTACGATAGGGAGCCTGGGCAGCACCAAATGTAGAGATAGTTGAAGACAAACTCCACCAGGAGGGGTAAGAAAATGGTCCACTTATGGGGTTCCAAGGCCAAGGAAGAGACGGAGATTAGCAAATCGGCGTTGGGCGAGGCTGCTATAGGGGATATCGCGGTTGTTATTGGGGGAGAGCAGTTGGACGCCAACCTGGTTTACCTTGGCTGCCAAATGGCGAAAGGAGCCAGACGTAAGGTCCATCTTGTACATGTGATAGAAGTTCCACGAGCGTTGCCGCTGAAAGCGGTCCTTACCAGGGAATCTGAGCGGGCTGATAAGCTTCTGAATGCAGCGATGCAGATTGCTGGTCGTGTGGGTTGTGAAGCGGTCGCGGAAGTTGTGCAGGCGCGCGACGCGGGCCCGGCCATCGTTGATGAGGCAAAGGATCATCATTGTGCGTTGATTTTAATCGGCCTGGTACGACAAAACCGAGCGGAGCTGGGTAAAACCGTTCCCTATGTTCTGGCCAATTCTCCCTGTCGCGTATGGCTTGTACAGGATCCTCCACCGGTGAAGAGTTAAATAAAGCGCGCGTTTAGCAAATAATTACCGAAGAGCTTTTGTCATCGTAACCCCAGTCGTAGACTGGTGGCAGGTGTCTTCTGTGTCCCTCGCAGTCTGCCACGTGTGTTACAATCGAAACGTATTACTAGTAATCGACGCGCGACGTTTCTGACGCATACGTTGTTTACAGGGGAGGGTACACACGATGACCATGAACTTTGCATCGGGTCCGCCGGCAGGTGCGCAGCGAGATTACTATACCGCGCTCTACCAGGCGGCGCTTACTATCTCTTCTTCATTAGAGCTCGACCAGGTGCTGCAGAGCATTGTAAAAAGCACAGCGGAGGCGATGCATGTCAAAGCCTGTGCGCTGCGGCTATTAGATCGTGGGACCGGGCAGCTGCAGATCAACGCGGTTTATGGACTGAGCAAACATTATCTCGCGAAAGGTCCAGTCAACATCTCGCACAGCCTCATTGATAACCAGGCGTTGCAGGGCACGCCTGTGTTTGTATCTGACGCCAGGAATGACCCTCGTTTCCAGTACAAGGAAGCGGCCCGGCAAGAAGGAATTGTTTCCGTGCTTTGTGTCCCCTTAGAGGTGCGAGGTGAGGCTATTGGTGTCATGCGTGTCTACACCGCAACGCCAGCCACCTTCCAGGAAGATGATATCCAATTTCTTTCGGTGCTGGCCAGCTTGGCCGCGCTGGCGATTGAGAATGCGCGGCTCTATGAGAGTATTCGCAGCTCCTATGATGGTGTGATGGCAGCTTTCTGGGGTGTGGACATGACCCCGCCACAAACCTCTCTGTAAATTGTTTCGCTCTGCAGTTGTCTCCTTAAATCAGTGTGTTTACCAGATATGGTGAAGAAAAAGCGGTGCGCTCTCCCGCGCGCTTGCCGGGGACGGGAAAGAGGCGCGCGGAGAGAGGCTTACCGGCGCGCATGGCCAGGGTAGCCACGTCCAGCAGGATACGAGCCAGTTCTTCTTCTGCGATATCGCCGGGGAGCGGGATCGTATCCAGCCCGGTACCGCAGACGGACGAATAGAGCAGTAATTGTTGCAGGTTTACCAGCCTCTCCGCCCAGCGCTGACCGAGCAGCGCATCTTCCAGCACGGGAAGCATCAGGCCGTTATAGCCCACAGAGAATGGGGAGGAAACGCCTTTGATGGCCTTTGTGAGCGCGGCTACTACTGAGAGAGTGCCGGGTGAGCCAAAGGGGCCATAGCCGCACAGTTCGATGGCCGCCGCGATACTATCATCAGCGAGCGGAGCGGGCGAGTGATCGATGCCAGCGTAGCGAATATTGTATTCCTGTTCGATTGGGTATGTCAACTTACGATAGGTCCACTGCTGGGAGATGAGCGCCTGCCCGACGTGCTCCGTGATGCGCTCCAGCGGAAGGGGGAGCGGAGTTTCTTTACGCAGTGTGCTGATGGCCTCGGCAATGATAGAGGCTCCCTGCAAGCCCAGGCTGAATCCGGTAAAGGTAGCCGGGTCGTGATAAGCTGCGGGAAAGAAGGGTGTGCCGGGCGGCATACAGGCCAGAGCGGCAAAGCGAAAGTTACCAAAACCTTCCGCAGTCTCAGCGGCCAGGCGCTTGATGATGCGAGCGGTAGGAACAGCGGCCTCAGGGCGCCAGGCGGGTTGGGTATTGATAGATTCGGCCAACTGAACAGTGGCATTGATCGCTGGATTGGCGATCAGCAGGTCGGCAACCAGATCGAGGCGGTCCAGAGGAAAGTGGACGCGAGCAGCAGGCGCGGGACCAATCGAGCAATATTCCAGGCCGAGATCATTGAGCGCGCGCTGCAGCTCACTTACGTAGCGAGCGATAGTGGTGTTGGACTGATCGGCCATGTCATCGAACAGTGGGCGAGTCGAGAGCCGCACCGTCTGTACTTCGTGGCCTGCTTCGGTGAAGCGTGTGCGAGTCTGACGCAGGAATGCAGCAGCCCTGCGAATGGCGGAGGTAGCGATGGGATGAGGCTCAGCCAGGCCGAGCGTGATTGTGCGAACAGGGTGCATAGGGAACTTCCTTTATGCCTTTTTACTCTAGCCAGTGTGCAGAACTAATATACAATAATTCATAACGAGTCCGCAGCGTGGCAGGCTTTCTCCAGAGCTATACGGGCTTCAGTGGCGTCTTGCGCATCGATCACAGCGCCCAATAGCTCACGCAGAGGGGCAACATCTTTCACCAGGATCAGAGCTTGTCGAGCCAGGGGTGCAAGTTCGGGGAAGTGCCTGTCGACCACGCGTGGCAACATAGCTTGCAATGTTTCGAGTTGCCCTATCACTTCACCTTCCTTCAGACCCTCTTCTTTCCCTTCTGCCAGACCTTCCTCCAGGCCCTGCTTCAGACCCTCTTCTTTCCCTTCCTTCAGGCCCTTCATAAGGCCTTCTTTCATCCATTCCTGGACCACCCAGTTTTCTTCAAAAAACTCCTGCATAGAGCTAAACCTCGCTTTCAACCACTGCTTATCTTCCTCTTGAGTCAGGACCTGTCCAGCAAACGCCAGCCCCAGGGCCAGGAGATCGCGTTGCTTATCCTGTAGCAATCCCATCATCTCTTCCGCCACCTCGCGCCGAGCGCCATTTTGTGTAAGCGGCAGCAAAGGCAGTAAGCCCTCCAACCCGGTCTGTTTCAACGCACTACCATCGATCTCCCACAGCTTGACATTTTCAAAGTGAAACACATGTAGCAACTTGCCATCTGGTCCATTCAGCCTGTATGGTGACTCAACAGTAGGGCCGTCCTGTATCAAGTACAGCACATAGGAGTATACGGGCATACCATGGATTAGCGATGCTGCCACGTTATACTCCCAGACGCGCCTATCCATCCGCCCATCGCGACGCCGCTGAAACTCGATATGCAGGGTGGCCTCAGCGCCACCGATACTAACATTATACAAAAGATCAGGCTCGCGGGTACTGATTTGTAGTTCGCTATCATACTCACGTACAAACTCAGCCTGCCCATTTGATAGAAACTGAACGATATGCTGCGGACGCAATTTTGCCAATCGTTTTAATGCCTTGTCCCAAAATTTATCCATTCAACGCTTTGCTCCCTTTCAACTTAACCTCACCATCAGCATTGTACATACAAATGTTCAAATTGTCAAATAAGACTTATTTTCGAAATTTATGGTAAACAAGGATTATTACGAGCATTCGAGCAAGCAACAAAGAGGCAAAAATATATCTGGCATTAATTAAACTCATTAAAGGCAGAGGAAACACTTGACGAATTTTTGTTCTCACATTACACTGTCAGAGACACTACTGAACGTGGGAGAACTGATGGCGACGCACAACAGCCCGGAGGGAGCCCGGCAAGAGTGTTTCCTCTGCGCGCTTGATCCACGGCATACCTGCCACGAGGCGCAGCTCGCGGGCCACATTGCAGCCGCATATGAGCGGCACATTGACGGCGCGCGCACACCGGTTATCATCATCGACACCGGCACCAGGCGGGTTGAGCTACAGCTTGAAGACCAGTACTATCGCAGCCTTGTCAGGGATCTGCAGGCGCTGGGAGATGTGCTGAGTTCCTATTGTCTCACGCTGCGAGTCTACCATCTGCCCACAGCGCCACAGACAGTAGAACATCACGAGCGGACGCGGTACTGCTATCGCGCTAACGCGTATACGCTGGCTATATTAGAGCCGGACACGCTGCTCAATATCACTGACCTCAACCTGGCCGAATATTGTTCGCGCCAGTATCTGCTCAACCGACTCAGTCCTTCAGCAGCCTCGCTCGCAACGATTCGCGGTAACCTCGTTCATTACTGTTTTAAAGAGCTGCTGAAAGAGTATAATCGCGGTGGTCTTGCCGTTTCATCCGGATCGCGGGAAGAGTCGTCACTGGCCGCCTTGCAGCGGCACCTGGAGTCGGCGCTACAGCTCTATAGCCTGGACCTGGCGCTGGCACATATTCCAGTTGAAGTGATACGCCAGGATGTCGAGCCTCACCTGATCAATCTGGCCCGCTGGTACGAGCGTGAACGCGCAACGCTCTGGGATAGGCCGGCTGAGTTGCCGA
>JAFMRP010000848.1 GCA_017354095.1 Ktedonobacteraceae bacterium | reverse complement strand
GAACCGCCTCTACACGCTGCTTGAGCACTTCCAGTAGCCCGCGCATCACGGCAAGAGCCACACGTTGCTTCTCCTGTCCAACCTCGCCTTTTGCCAGTTCCTCTTTATAGGCTGCGGTCAGCGGCCCATCCACACGCGTAGAGACAGGCACAGGCGCGGCCAGCCGGCGTATAAACCTGATCGGCACCTTCCGGTGATACACACCGCGCAAACCCGAAAGCGTTTCGTCCGGCAGTCCTTTACCTTGACTGATATCCTGGCGAGCAGACAAGCTCCTGACCAGCGCGGGGATGGTAGCTTCAAATGGAACCCCGGTCAGGAAGCACAATACCTCGCGCGCACGTGCCGCATCACCCTTCCAGGCGTAGCGCAGCACTTCGCGCTGCAGGAACTGCTCCCCCTCAGGCGTCGGACTGGCCAGGGAACGGCGCACCGATGACCAGGTACGCTCACCCAGCACGTGGCGCAGCAAGCGACCCAGACGCTGACGTTTGATAGCCGCCAGTTCCGGCAACCGCTCATGACCTAGCAGGTAGGCCAGCACCAGTTCACGAGCACGGCTGCGGTTGATGCGCAGATCGTAGATGACGCCAACCACTTGCAAACCCTGCGCCACCGGAATGACGTTCAACATATCAAGCAGACGCTGCCGCTCAGCAACCTGGCGCGCACCAGCCTCCGCCAGCAACAGATTCAACAGCACCTCGCGCTTGTGCGAGATGTGCGCAACCGGATCAGCCAGCAGATGCAGGTAGAACTCCGGCGCACCCTCACACAGGGCATGATGCATCCGGGCATCCTCTCCCTGCGCCAATAACGGCAAACGACGACAATCAAGGTAGCGCAATATCAGGCGTTTGTCCATGCGGCATTCCACGGCGTTGTAAGTTCTGTCTCCAGCCCGAAGACACAACGCCGCCCTCCTTTACTGGCATTTTATTCAAAATCAGTAAAAATGAGCAAAAAAGGATCTAGTCTCTTGCTTACTTAGTGGTGGTTAGCGGCATCTACATGCCACAAAACAAAAAAAGCGGAGCGCGTCAGCAGCGTCCGCGAGGAGAAAATGCGGGGAAACCTACCAGGCGAACGCGTGCGGCTCCATGAACGAGCCACCATTACTCGGTTTCAAATATTGACATGCAGTGCCTATGGCTAATGGCCTATCACCAATCACGGCCAGCACTCCTTCTCTGTAATACCCTTCGTTATGCCGCCAGGAGAGTCATCTGAACAATTTTTGCCCGAGTCTCAAACTCGGCCCTAATGTGCGTGGTAGGCAACTAGAATGGTTGTTACACTCTCTTCTGTCCAGAAAGTTCCTGACACAAGATTTATAACATACCATTTGCTCTTTGTCAAGTGCTTTTCCGCCGAAAAAATCGCAAGTCTTCAACACAACTTGCGAATTTTCCACGTCGCTGCAGGCCGCTCCCTCTATTGTGCGAGGCACACAGCACCAGGGAGTCAAGCAAATCCATGCATCAGGCTGGCACGTTCCCTTTGTCAGTTACCTCTTCCGCTGCCTGCTCCACTACGCGTGCTGGCGCGAAACGCTGGAAGAGCCAGTAGCCACCATAGAACATCACCAGCCACATCACAATAGTAACCACCAGGGCGGCTGGCACATTCTCCCACTGCGTAAACGACTTCTGCGTCAGCCAGCCATAGAGATCGCGCGCAATACCAAACAGCGGCGTACCGATCAGCAGCAGCAGGGCAAACCAGCGTCCACGACCACGCCAGAAACGCCAGATCAACAGGTAAACAAGGCTGCCATAATACAATAGCATGGTCGCATAGAACGGCAAAGGCAGATGCAAGATCAGGTCATTGAGGGTATAATGCCACCAGTGAGCGTAATAGGCCAATAGATCAACCAGCATATTGATCACAGCCATCAGCAGCCCGCCCGCCAGCGAAGCCCACACAACCGGCCTGGGAGGCCGCAATCCAATCAAAAATCCCAGATAGATAACCACCATAAAAGGGAGAATAAGGGCGAAGAAGCCCCGCACAGGGTAGATTTCCCACATTTGCATGGCGCGCATATACTCCTTATAATAAATCTCTGAAACCAGAGTAATTATCACGTTACAGATATCATATCGTAGCGTAGTGTGTTCTCGCCATTTCGTCAAGCAGAGAGTAGCATCATGAATATCATACCGCTGCGTGTCGCGCTTGCCCAGATCAACCCCACCGTGGGCGACCTGAGCGGCAACACCGAAAAAATCCTGGCCCGCATGGAAGAGGCACATGCCGCAGGTGCCCATATTGTCTGCTTCCCCGAACTGGCCCTGACAGGCTACCCTCCAGAGGACCTGCTGCTCAAACCTGGCTTTGCAGCCGCCAATCTGCGCAGACTGCAAGAAATTATCCAGGCCAGCAAAAATTGGCCCGACCTGACCGCGATCATCGGCTTTGTCGATCGCGAGCACGACATCTACAACGCGGCGGCAGTGGTCCACGCTGGCAGACTTGCCGGCGTCTACCACAAGCACTACCTGCCCAACTACGGCGTCTTCGATGAAAACCGCTATTTCCAGGCCGGTCAACAGGCACCCATCTTCCTCATTCATGGCGTGCATGTCGGCGTCACTATCTGCGAAGATATCTGGTATCCCACCGGCCCACTGACACGGCAGGCTCAGGCGGGAGCCGAGGTTATCCTCAATATCAATGGCTCGCCCTACTATACCGGCAAAGGCACAACACGCGAAGAGATGATCGCTACCCGCGCAGCCGATAACGGCCTGATCGTGGCCTACCTGAATATGGTCGGCGGACAGGATGAGCTGGTCTTCGATGGCGGCAGCATGGTCTTCAATGAACAGGGCATCCTGATTGCGCGCGGCAAGCAGTTCGAGGAAGATATGCTCACCGTCGATCTGGATACGGCCTCGGTCTTTCGTGGACGCCTGCACGATCCACGCCGCCGCCAGGAGCGCTGGCGCGCTCATATCGAAGATGTACCAATCATCACAGTAGACGAGCGTCCCCTGACACCACCCGGAACCAACCACCCCGTGGTGCTGGCCGCTCCACAACGCGTCGAGCCGCGTATGAGCCGCCTGCAAGAGATCTACTCGGCCCTGGTCCTTGGCACACGCGACTACGTACACAAAAATGGCTTCAAAAAAGCGCTGATCGGCCTCTCTGGCGGCATCGATTCTTCGCTGGTAGCGACTATCGCGGTCGATGCGCTCGGCGCCGGGAATGTCACCGGCATATCGATGCCTTCAGGCTATTCGTCCACCGGCAGCAAAACAGATACCCAGCAGCTGGCCGAGAATCTGGGCATCGAGTTTCTGACCATCCCAATCGAGGAGACGTTCCGCACGTCGCTCGCTATGATG
>JAFMRP010000148.1 GCA_017354095.1 Ktedonobacteraceae bacterium | reverse complement strand
CCAGCGAGAAAGATCAGCGGCTCTGGCGCGTGATGGGTAACCAGTTGAGTGCGCTGGTGACGCACTTTCTCCAGATACGCATTGTGGAACTGGTAATGGCTGAGGAAAGCCAGGCCAGCTATGCCTGTCAGGCCATGGAGGACGCCCACCTGGTCCTGCTGCTACTGAGCAGCGATTTTCTGGCTTCCCCGGCCTGCATGGCGATGGCAGATATGGTGCTCGATCGCTATGAAGGCCAGGATATCCACGTGCTCTCCGTGCTGCTACAGACCTGTACATTATATGGCAGCCGTCTCTTCAGCACGCGTGTCATACCACACGAGCCGGTGGCCCACGGCAGCGCCTACGCTCAGGAGCGCAACATACTGGAGGCGGCGCAGGCGATACGCGAACAGCTTATCTCTCTCTCCCTGAAGGGCAAAACCAGCGGCCCGATGACGCTGCACCAGTGGCTGTTGCTGCAGTGGTACAGCGATGGCCGCCTTACCTGCCCGTTTTTCCTGGTTGGCCACTATGCCCTGAGACATGCTCGCCCCATGGGTAATGAGCGCTTCGTTGTCCAGCTGCTTGATCTACACGGCGACCATGTCCTGGCCGAGCGCCTGGTTGGACCCCTGCACGGCGCTAACCTCTCCTATATTCAGCGTGTCATCGCCCCGGCCGCTGGTGATCCACGGCAGATCCGCGGCGTTGCCGCCCGCAGCTCTCACCCACCCCGGCAGCGCAACTCCCGATAATCCCGCAGGGACCTGTTTACGGCATCCAGCGATTGATCGCCATGTACGTTATTATTGATCCTGGAGAGCCATCTCTGCCTCCTGCTGGCGCCGGAGCTTCTTATTGATGCCTGAACCTCTTTTGCGCTTCTTGCGCTTGCGCGGCTCCTGGCCCTCCTCGACCTCACCCTGCGGCATGATCTCGATCAGAGGTCCGGCCTCGGGCACGATCTCGACTGGGGGCACGACCCCGGCATAGAGCTCTGCTGGCGGTGCGACCTCAGCCAGCGGCGCGACTTCGACTGGCAGGGTGAACTCGTCTCGCGAGGCCACTGCCGCAGCCTCCGTGGTGATCGGCTCGGATCTGCCTGGTAGTATCTCGCTATAATGCTTCGCAACGATCTGCCGCTGCTCGATCTGTTCGGTCTCACTTTGCCTCGAAGCAAAGCGCGGCACCATGACCTGTTCCAGCCAGTTTCTCTCAATCTCTTCGCGCAGCGGCCGGGTGGATCGCGGTTTTGGTGCCTCCGGTTCTTGCTCTGCTCTACCCTGCTCGAAGTCGCGCGAGCCTGACTGGTTAGTGGCTGGTCGCGGCTTTTGCCTGGCGGGCGGGGCACTGGCAGGTACCGGTCTGTCTGGCGGCGTATACGGCTGCTGAACATGGTGTTTCGCGGTGTCGTCATCTTCGATGGCTTCTTCTTCCTGGGGATCCGTCGCTATGAGCCGTATATTATGAATCATCGCCGCCTGCAGCATCTCATCGACCTCGGTCGCTCGCCGGGTGTAGCGGACGCGACAGCGGGCACGAATGCTCTCGGCCAGCGTGGCATCGCCTTTGGATGGCGGCAGCATCTTGAGCGAGAAGACCGGCTGGCGCTGATCGCCGGTCGCCATTTTGATATAGCACATATGCGGATCGAGATTGAGAATATCTTCCGGCTCGACTCCCAGTTCAGGTGCCAGTGTCTCGGCATCCTGGGCCGACATGTTGAAGATAAGAAACTGCCGGACATTGGCCAGCACGGTGGGCAGGAGCACCTCGTCCAGTTTTTGCAGATATTCGAGCGATTGGGTCGCCAGGAAGAAGGTGGCCCCGTATTTGCGCAGCTCGGCCAGGGCCGCGTAATCGACGCCTGCCAGCACCTGGAATTCATCGAGAATAATCGGCAGGCGCGCGCGATCCTCTTCGAGCTTGTTGCCCTGCTCTTCGAGCGTGATCTGAATGAGCCCCAGCAGCGACGCTCCCACAATAGCGGCGATATCAGCCCCAACCACGCCTTTGGCCAGCTTCACCAGCAGAATCTTGCGCTGCTCGATGACTTCCGTGAAGTTGATGGTCGAGACGCTCTGCCCGATGATGCGCCGGGCGATCTCGCTTTCAAACTTCGTCACCTTTGACAGCACGGGATTGACTACCTCGCGCTGTTGCATCAGGGTAAGCGGCTCATAATAATCGCGCCACCAGCGGTGCAGATAATCGTCATGGACCTGGCGCAGCAGCGCGTGACAGAAGCTCTCGTTGGTCAGAATGGGCAGTACATCAAGCAGGGTATATTGCCTGAGCGGGCCGTTTTTGCGGTCGTGTGCCACGATCAACCGGTTGGCTTCAAACAGGGTACGCAGTGCCATCTCAAAGGCGTTCTCCATGCGTGGCCCCCAGGCCTCCTGCCAGATATGCGAGAAGGTCTTCATCAAGTCTGACACGGCCTTGTCCCGGCCACGTCCCAACGTCACATCAAGCGGATTGATGCCCACGGAGCCATCGCGCTCGGAGAGATCGATCAGCACAATATCATCGGTCCGCTCCGGCGGCACGACGCGTAAAATATGGTCGCAGAGGTCTCCATGAGGATCGACCAGGACAAAACCCCCATGCGCCATCGCGTCGCGCGCGATATGCTCGATACACGTACTCTTGCCCTCACCGGACTTGCCGCCGAGCAGGGTGTGCGCGCGAAAAAACTGCGGAATCAAGGCGAAGGGCACCCGATAGCCACTGTGCTCGGAGTAGCCAACGGTGCGAAACTCGCGTGACTGCCGGGCAAGGTCTGGCGGGATGAGCAGGGAACGGGCGCGGCGATGCTGCATCAGCGCCAGCTCTGGCAGCGCGGTGGAGGCCGGTAGGTGCCAGAGGGCCGCCAGGGTATCCACGCTGAGCAGATGCGTGGACTGACTCAATCCCTGCTGCCAGCCATAGCCTGCTCGACCTCTCTCATGACTGATCAGGCGCGAGGCAAGCGAGAAAGAGAGTCGTTTGGGCACAAAATACGCGCCGCTTGCCAGGTGATATTGCCGATACGCTGCGATCAGGCGCAATAACACATCTTGAAGTCGCTGACCGTCTGGTCCCGGCTTATGACGCCCGCTCGGCAAGGAGATGCGCGCTTCGAGCCGTGGCGTCTCCTGCCCTGTGGTCACAATGTCAATACCGGGTAAAAAGAACTCCGTGCCGCGCAGCATGCTCAGGCGACCGGTCAGAGGCACCCCAATGGTGAAGATGCGCGGCTGGTTGTCTGGCTGCTGGCTTGCCGGCCCAATAGCATAGAGCCGCAAACGCACTCGGTAGGCCATGCGCGACGTCTTACTCAACACCTGGTTCTGATCGTACATGGGCTGAAATATCTGGCGCATCCGGCTCATGACCAGCGTAATCACAAATGTGATCGCCATCATCCCCAGAACCAGCCCGATGGATCCCAGGGCAAGCTGGAACGTTTGCCATCCCTGCAAATGGGGATCCCCACCGCTCAAGATGCTCAACAGCGCCTTTCCTACCCAGGGGGGCAGCAGAGGCCAGATCAGCAAAAGAAAGCCCAGCAGCCCGGCCACGACCAGAATGATGATCCGGCTGACATACTCCGAACCATTGCCGTCCAGTGCCCGCAAATCCTCTCTCGCGCGCTTCTCAGGCTCGGTGGCTTTTTCCACGGCTTTGCGCCAGTGACGCTTCGACCAGTCGGGACGCGCCGGCACCAGCCCGATCTGGGCAACGGCACGTACTCCAGGCGGCAATTTCCCCAGAGCCGCCAGCAAGCTCAAGATCGGATCGGAGAGATTTGATGGCGCCATATCCTTCTCTTGCCATGTACGGTGCGGTAAATATACTGCCCCTCCAGCCGTTAGCTCAATCGCTGAAATGGTCTCGTGTTCGGCCAGGCAAAACGGGTCATCCGCTTCGCGCAACGGCTCGACTCCCAGTTGAGGATAGAGCGTACGAAGCTGCTCCTCCACGTGATCCAGCGCGACGCGAGTGGTCGCGCGCACAATAAAATAACGACGCTCAGGGGTCCCCGCCAGCTCCAGGGCAACCGGGTGCCGCTCATCAATCACCAGGCTCTGCATCGCCACTTCTAATGACAGGGCTTGCTGATCCGGGTCCTCTCTCGATTGCACGGGCGGTATAATCTGTAATGCCAGAGATACATGTTGCGATCTTTGTTTCCTATCCATCAGAATACATATACCTCCTTTAAGTAAGAGGAGATTAAGAAAATATTCGCGTCTTGTTCGATTTAATATGACCGCCCTTGCGATGCTATATCAACTCATCGGACAGAAGGCGTGCCGGTCCAATACATCATGTGCCACTGAAGTCCCTTTCAAGATAGCCATTGTGCAGCGTCTTTACACATTCATCATGTCTGCATCCAGATGCAAAACGATTTCTATCGTTTCGTCAAGCATAGTACAAACCGATTTGCAAGTCAAGAAGACCACCCCCGATCCCTCCCTTCCCCCAAAATGTAGGGCCCTTCCTTAACGCCCATATTCCCCCACTATCTTCTGAAACTTCATGCGGGTGGCCGGAGTATATGTACCAGTATATAGGTAAGCGCTGGACAAAATGGCGTGACTTGGTTAGAATTCTGCCGACATCATTAGTAGATAAGGTCATGGTTGTTAGAATACAATTAAGAGGACAAACGCATGGCGCGACTGATGGCTCTGGACATTGGCGAAGTCAGAATCGGCGTCGCAGTAAGCGATGCCAGCGCATTTCTCGCTTCACCCTACACCACACTGCGCGTCTCACGCGACGAACAGCAAACCTGGCTGGCTATCCAGCAGCTGGTCGACGAGACAGAGGTGGAGCAGCTGGTGGTAGGCCTGCCTATTAGCCTGGATGGCGCGATCCATGCTCAAGGGGAACGCGTACAATCATTTGCCGAGCGTTTACGGCAACATATTTCCATCCCTCTTATATTCTGGGATGAGCGCCTGTCAACTGTTGAAGCACAACGTCTGCGTATGCAAAAAGGATCGGGTGATGGTGGAAGATACCAGAGACGTACCGGGCGACAGCGCTCCCAGAGCAAACGACGTAGACGAGGCCACGAAATCGATGCCCTCGCAGCCGCTGTGATACTCCAGGACTACCTGGATCATCTGGGAAGCAAAGCAAAGGATAACAACGTATGAAAAGGAAACCACGATCACGACTGTCCATCATCCTGGTAATGTTGCTGGGGCTGGCCATCTTTGGCTCTGTCTACTACACCTGGAACACAACCACTGAGGTCTTTCAGCCCGCGAATTCTTCCGATACCAGGCGGGTCTCCTTTGAAGTTGCGAAAGGCGACAACGCCACTACCATCGCCGACAAACTCAAACAGTCTGGACTCATCCGCAATCCCCTGGCCTTCCGCCTCTGGGCACGCGTCCGAGGCCTGGATACCCATCTTCAGGCCGGCGTCTACGACAAGCTTAGCCCCAGTATGACGATCAGCCAGATTATCGACCAGCTTCTTGAAGCCCAGCCAGATGCTACACGCATTCTGGTCAAGGAAGGCGTCCGCCTCGAACAGATCGCCCAGGCGTTCAGCGCCGCTGAACCCAAACTGGTGAATTTTAAAGAAGCCGACTTCCTGAATTATACGAAACATATCAATAAGTTCCCCGATGCTGGCAAGTATCCAATTCTCAAAACCGTACCCGCCAACCGCTCGATGGAAGGCCTGCTCTTCCCCGCTACTTACGATATACCCATCGATGCCACCGCGCAAGACGTGATGAATATCATGCTCAAGGCTACCACAGATGCGATCCAGAAAAATAATCTCGAAAAACTGGGCAAGGATCACAAACTTACCCTGTACCAGGTCTTTATCCTGGCCTCCGTGATAGAGCGTGAAGCACGCTTCCCCGATGATCGCCCCGGCGTGGCCAGCGTGTACTGGAACCGCATTTTTAGACCCAATGATGAGACCGTTAGCCTGCTGCAGGCCGACCCAACCGTACAGTACGCTCGCGATAGCCAGAACCCGCCAAAGACCTACTGGGGGCAGCTGCAAGACAGTGGCGGCAATGTCGCGCCCGACAGCCCCTGGAATACCTACACCCATCAGGGCTGGCCTCCTACACCCATCTGTAGCCCCGGTCTGGCGAGCCTGCAGGCTGCTGCCAGCCCGCCGCACTCCGACAACTACTTTTTCCTGGCGAAAAAGGATGGACACAACGTCTATGCTAAAACAAAAGCCGACTTTGAAAAACTGCTGGCTCAGTACCCGCAACAATAAAGAAATGGTGGTAAGTGTGTCATGGATTTAAGTCTTGTACAAACGCTGGTTCTGGCCCTTTTACAGGGTGTTACAGAATTATTCCCTATCAGCAGCCTGGGACATACAGTCATTATCCCGGCGCTGGCCGGTTGGGGTGACCTGGAAGCCAGTACCAGCTTCCTCCCCCTGATCGTGGCTTTCCACTTCGGAACGGCCATCGCGCTGATCGCCTATTTCTGGCGCGACTGGTTCCAGTTTGGCAAAACCTTTGTCACCATCGCACAGACACGCCAGTTGCGCAAAGGCTCGCAGGAATGGGTAAGCTGGCTGGTGGTCCTGGGCACCATCCCGGCTGGCCTGCTGGGTCTGGCCCTGCAAAATCCCCTGGAGAAGCTTTTCTCAGCGCCCGCGCTGGTTGCCGCCGTCCTGGTCGTCAATGGCTCGGCGCTCTTTGTGGGTGAGGCCCTGCGCCGTCGCAAAGAAGCTCAGTGGAAAACTCTGACGGCGAAGGAACGCGAGGCGCATTTCCGTCCTCTCACCTCGCTCTCCTGGAAAGAAGCCATGCTGGTTGGCCTGGCGCAATCGCTGGCGCTCATTCCTGGCTTCTCTCGCTCGGGAATGACGATCGTTGCCGGTCTGGGCGTGCGCATGACCCACGAAGATGCCGCGCGCTTCTCCTTCCTGCTCGGCACACCGATCATTCTGGCCGCTTCGGCACTCAAAATTCCCAAACTCTTTCACCTGCCCGGCTCCACCCTCTTACTAGTGATACTGGGTGTGGTGCTCTCAGGCGTGGCAGCATTCCTGAGCACCAGGTTCCTGATGAAGTATTTTGAAACAGGACGCCTCGATCCCTTCGCCTACTACTGCTGGGGCGCCGGGCTCGTCTCGCTCGTCGCCCTCCTGGCCCTGGGCCGCTAAAGAGGACCACATAAACATGGGCACATGATAGCGGTACATCCATCTTTCTCGTCCCCTCAGGACATGTAAGGCCACCCCTTGCGGGTGGCCGGCTCGCGCCCGACCGATCCCGTGCGCCGTGTTCCCCTCACCCATTTCCCCCCAATACCTCGCCTACCATCTGCCCATAACCGCGCAGAAACTCCTCGGCGCTCATCGCACGCTTGCCCTCTAGCTGCAGCCGCTGAGCCCGCAGCAATCCCGATCCGGTTACAATCGCCAGCATACGCTGCCCCGCCTCATTATGCAGGAAGACCGTCCCCGGCACGACCTGCGCGTCAGGCTCGACGGCCAGGGGCTGGGCAGCAACAATCTTGAGCAATTTCCCCCGCCAGTAGCTATACGCCCCAGGCCAGGGCGTATAGGCGCGAACCTTGCGCGCCAGAACGCTCGCGGGCTGCTCCCAGCGGATCTCGCCATCCTCCTTGCGCAACATACGCGTGTGCGATGCCCGGCTCTCATCCTGCGGCTCCGGGACGATCTTCCCCGCGATCCACAGAGGCAAAGTCTCCACGAGCGCCCGTGCGCCCAGATCGGCCAGCCTCTGTGTCAGGCTGCCCGTGGTCTCGTCACTGGTCAGCGATAACGTGCGTTTGAGCAGCACCGGCCCGGTATCAACACCGGCATCCAGCAGCATAATACTAACGCCGCTCTCCGCGTCACCCTGTAGAATCGCTTCAGCTATCGGGTCGGGACCACGATAGCAGGGCAGCAGCGAGGCGTGAATATTCAAAGTCCCATGGCGTGGTTGATCCAGCACCGCCTGTGGCAGAATCTGCCCGAACGCCGCAACGATATAAAGATCGGCCTGATACGCTGCCAGGGCCTCGGCATTCGCGGCCTTTTTGAACGAACCTGGCTGCCAGACCGGAATATTATGCGCCAGTGCCGTCTGTTTGACCGGTGAATATACAATGCCTCGCCCCCGTCCGGCCGGTTTATCAGGCCGTGTCACCACCGTCGCGATCTCATAGCCACCCGGCAGAACCGCGCCCGGCTCCCTGCCCTCAATCAGCGACTCCAGCGCCGCTACCGCGAATTGAGGCGTCCCCATATAGATAATGCGTAGCATATTAGTGGTATACCCCCTCTCTCCCGAACACAGTGCGCGCAAAGCAGCCGCTCACATCCTTCGCACGCCTGAAATCTGCCCCATAATAGTAACACATTTCATGCCTTCCGCCACCTGCCTCTCCCATGCCCACCGGATATGTAAGGCCACCCCTTGCGGGTGACCGGAGGGGACGCGGGTGGTCGGATCGTGGGTGGTCGGGAGGATACGGGGAGCCGGGGGACTTTCAGGCTATATAACCCCATCCATCCCACAGAAACATGTATGCTATATTCGCACGTATATATCCAGGAGGGGAAAACTCATGCCCTGGGAAAATCAGCAGGGAAGCGGCGTAGTCGCCGGATCGCATCGACCCACCCAATCAGCATCTCAAGACCTTTCTACACGCCTGGCGAAGCAGCCTTATGCTTTCGGCATCAGTTCGTTCACACCACTACCTACCGAACAGCCGCTCATCATGCAGCGCGTGGATGAAGTCAACGCTATACTGCGCATGTTAAATGATCCCCTCACCAGCGCTGTAATGTTCACTGGTACACCC
>JAFMRP010000847.1 GCA_017354095.1 Ktedonobacteraceae bacterium | reverse complement strand
TCAATCGTTGATTGATGGGTAAGGGTGCTTAAGCTTGATAGACGCATCCTCAGCGGTAAAACGCCACTGGAGATCGGGCATCACTCCATCTCGGACCATCGGGTCCCTGATCCACTTTTAACAGGATGCGGGCATGAGTGAGTTCGCGAGCCGAGGCTTTCCCACTCGAGATCATATGAGACAACTCTTGGCGTTGTTCTGGGGGTCAGTTCCACGATATCCTTTTTCACAGGGGCTCCTCTTATTCTGTTATCCGGGAGATATCTGAAATAATTATCAAATTTTGCTGCCATACAGTAATCACATTTACACATTATCGTAACGCCATGACGATCTATCTCCTCGGTTGCTGCGGCTGTGACGTAGTTGTACACTGATGGAAAAAGACGTTATGATGTTCTCGCAAGCGGTACCAGACGCGAGGGCAGGAGCTATCAGACAGGAGCAATTTTATGGATGAGACCGGAGGCCGGAAAGAGGTGCCGGAAGGAGATCAGCCCACTGCGGCGTCAGCAGGGCATAGTGATCACTTTTTGCGGCTTGCGTCGCAGGAAACAGGCTCTGCGGGGCCTGCGGAGACTGACAGTAGGCCCACAGAGGCCGATCTGCGACGACGCCCACTCGACGGCGACCCTCCCGAACGGGGCGATGTCCCGTCCACGGAGCAGGGCGCTCCAATGGATATAGTAGCGATAAAGCCCGGCGTACTGGATATGCCCGATCCCTCAGCATTTAAAAATACAAAAGATCAGGAACGATACGATGGCCTTCGCGATGTAACGAATACCATCAGCGCGCAGATAAAGACGCTGAATGAGAATCCCAACGCAGATCCGGGAGAGATTCGCACGAACTTACAGAGCGCCTGGAGCAACCTTCAAGAGTTGCGCGCAGATTTGCAAGCAGATGACATAACTGGTCGGCGCGATCCCTTAGATATGCCTACAGGCTCAGATGCAGCAGAACTAAAACGATATGCAAGCGACCTTATGGCTGAGAGACGCGATTTATCTAAAGCCTGGAAGGACACTGTAGAGACAAGAGGCTCTTATATCATTCCACCAGCCGAGGGCGTTCACGATGGGAAACAATGGCTTATTCAGCCCTGGGGTGACAAAGCCTATGTAGAGTTGAGCGCAAGGCCAGCAGGGCCGGATGACAAACCCGATATGACCCGGATGGTGGCCGAGATGATACAGGGCGAACGTCCTCTCCCCCTAATATCGGAACGACCAGCCGGCGCAGAAGGTACGTATGCTGACCCTGGAGCCAGAGGTTTTGAGCTGGAGCCATTCACAAAGCAAGCTGGCTTAATAACACCCGGCACAGCGGAACGCACAGAAGGAGCCTATCTGCAAAACGACTACTACAACTGTGGCCTTGTAACCGTAACACCCCTCCTACGCGCATATGGTATCCCAGAATCTGAACTGACTGAAGACAAGCTTATTGAAAGAGGAGTTAAAACAGGCGTTTATTTCCCTTACTCTGAGGACATTGAAAGCTTCGAGGAAAGAACTGGCATAGAGCTAAAGCCGTTTCAGGGCGATGAGTTCGAGTTTGAAGAAGGCCCCTTGTTCAGTAAACTCGCCGAATTTATCCGCTGGGACGGGCGCGGCCCTGAGATGCAGTACGTTGGTCTTGGTTTTAAACACGAAGATCGCGAAGCATTTCTGGAAAAAGCGGCGGACGCTGTAGGCGCACTGATTGACAATGGCTACGAAGTCGTATTCGCGACGAACGCTTTCAAATATCAATTAGACAATGAAAGAAATCCTCTAGACATCAACAATCACCAGATCTACATTCCCGGCACTGTGCGCGATGAACAAACCAATGAGCTTTTAAGCTTCGTGCCAAATGAGACCTGGCTTAATGGATATCAAGGAGAAGAAGAAAAACCAGATCACCTCGTTGAGGGCGGTGTTTATATCGATAAAGCATCCTTCATACGCGCTATGGCGTTCGATGCTCCTGAGGAAATCGCCCAGAGCAGGTTCGACTCTGCCATTCAGTTCCTGGTCAGTGAAAAGCCATATCCTCGCCACTCATAAAACCACCCATTTGTCTTGGCCAGCTAGCTCCTCCTCGCCATCACACCCGCCCCACCCAACATGTCGGGCCACCCCTCGCGGGTGGCCAGGAGCGCAGCTGGCCTACCCCCACGCCCCTGCACCTGCTCCTCCCGGTTGGTCGCCTCTCCGCACACCCTCTACCCAACTCCTCCCTGCTCAAATTGACTTCCACCAGCAGACGCACTAGAATAGTGACATGCCCGGCCTTGACAGGCTCGACAAAAAGGAGGTTACGTTGAGGATACTGGTTACTGGCGGAGCCGGCTTTCTCGGTTCCCATATGTGCGACAGACTCATCGCGGAAGAGCACCACGTTATCGTGCTGGACAATTTAATCACCGGCTCCAGCGACAACCTCGCCCATCTGCGCGACCATAAAAATTTTTCCTTTATTCAACACAACATCTCACACCCGATCTACTTTGGCGATAAAATCGATGTGGTGCTGCACATGGCGTCTCCAGCCAGCCCCAATCCCGACTCGCCTTATGGCTATCCACGCCTGCCCATCCAGACGCTGAAAGCGGGCGCGTTCGGCACCCATAACGCCCTGGGCATCGCGCGCGCACACAAAGCACGCTTCCTGCTCACCTCCACCTCTGAGGTATATGGCGATCCCCTGGTCCACCCACAGCGCGAAGATTATGTCGGCAATGTCGATCCCATCGGCCCACGCTCAATGTACGACGAGGCCAAACGCTTCGCCGAAGCCATGGTCATGGCCTATCATCGCTCGCACGGCGTCGATACCCGCATCGTGCGCATCTTTAATACCTACGGCCCACGCATGCGCCTCGACGATGGACGCGTCGTCCCCAACTTCATCTGCCAGGCGCTCTCCGGTCAGCCACTCACCATCCACGGCGAGGGCAAACAAACGCGCAGTTTCTGCTACATCGACGATCTGATCGAGGGCATCTATCGCCTACTCTTCTCCGAACTTCCCGAGATCCACTTACCGGTAAACATCGGTAACCCAACTGAGACAAATATGCTGGAACTGGCCAGCATCATCAACCGCCTCACCGGCAACACAGCCGGCATCGAGCGTCAACCATCCGGCCGCGTGCTCACCGACCCCGAACGCCGCCGACCCGATATCACACGCGCACGCGAGTGGCTCGGCTGGGAACCACGCATCAGCCTGGACGATGGCCTGCGCTCCACCATTGAGGACTTCAAACACCGCCTCTAACACGGCACGACAAGCATCTTCCCCGCCTCACTCTCGCCCCAGGGATATGTAAGGCCACCCCTCGCGGGTGGCCGGTGGGCGGGTGGCC
>JAFMRP010000846.1 GCA_017354095.1 Ktedonobacteraceae bacterium | reverse complement strand
ATGAAAATAGGAGGGGATATGAGCGTCGAGAGTGGAGGCGAGGGCAGGTTTGTAGGGTTCAGTGGGGAGCCTACGGGTAGAAGGTGCGGCGGCCTGTAGACGTCGATAAATCGACGGACGCCGTAAACGGGGTCCCTACGATGTTTGCGACGATTGCTGATATTGTGAGATTCTCGATCATTTTGGTATTTGGAGATATACAGACGGTGAAGTGGACCTATGGGTTAAAGTTTTTATCGAAATCGATTTCTGAACGTAAGTGTTGTGGGGTGAAGGGAGGCGGATGGTCGGCCTTGTCAAGATTTGGGGGGGGTCGTATGATACATTATTCACTACGTATTATAGAAGGAAGCTGCCTGATGGGCATAGACACGGAAAAAGCGGCGTTTCTGGCGCAGAGTGACATCTTTTGCCACCTGCCCGAGGCGGAAGTAGGAGAATTGGAGCGTGTTACCAGTGCGCTTGTCTGTCCGCCCGGGCGTATTCTTTATCGTCCGGGTGAGGCGGGTTCGATGCTATTTCTTGTCCAGGCAGGTTGTGTTCAGTTGTATCATCTCTCGACGGATGGGCGCAAATTGATTACCGCAACGCTGGAGATGGGAGGTTGCTTCGGGGAGCTGCCACTTACCGGGCAGAGAGTATATAACAGTTTCGCAGAGACCACTGCTGACACATGCCTGTATATGATACATCACCAGGATATAGAGCAGCTGCTAGCGCGCAGGCCGGAAGTAGCGCTGGCGTTGCTGCGCGTATTGGGGCAACGGCTGGCGCAGGTCGAGACGCAGCTAGTGGATACAACATTTAAAAGCGCCGCCGCGCGCCTGGCGCGGCTGCTCCTTGACCTGGCACAGCCGGGAGGTGATGGTATAGCGGGCACGGTAATTGAGGGATTGAGCCACGAGGCGCTGGCGGATCGGCTCGGCGTGTACCGTGAAACGGTGAGTACCGCGCTACGCGAGCTCAAGGACGTAGGAGCCATCGAACCTGCGCGCAAGCATATCACAATTCGCGACGCGGCGCGTCTGCGTGAGGCAGCCGAAATGGCGGGTAAGAACTGGCGGGTGTAGGCAGGGGGCGCGCTGCCCCCTGCTTTGCATCCTCGATCAGGCGGGGCTTTCGCTGGGGGAAGGCACGCCCAGCAGATCACGCACCACTTCTTTAATATGCGCGGAAGAGATGCCGTAGAGCTCTTTCAGGATAGTGGGGGCGCCATGTTCGACAAATTTGTCGGGCAGGCCAATGGTGCGCAGATTGACCGTTTTGAGCAGGTTATGGCGTTCCAGCAGTTCAAGAACCGCGCTGCCAAAGCCGCCCGCCACCACATGATCCTCGATAGTGAGCAAGCGATGTGTGCCTTTCCCCAGGCGCAGGATCAACTCTTCGTCCAGCGGTTTGGCCCAACGGGCATTGACCACAGCCGCGTGGATGCCTTCTTGCGTCAACTCTCTGGCCGCCAGTTGTGCCTGCGCAACCGTGGAGCCATAGGCCAGAATGGCGCAATCGAAGCGCTCCGCCTGTTCAACGGTAGCCGGGCTGAGCAGTTCCGCCTTGCCGACCTCCAGTTTATGCAGATCGTCGCTCATTGGGACGCCCAGGGCTTTGCCGCGGGGATAGCGCAGGCAGACGGGGCCATCCATGTAGATGGCGGTATAGAGCATATGGCGCAGCTCTTCTTCATCCTTTGGCGCCATGACTTTCATATTGGGCAGCATGCGCATAAAGGCGATATCAAAGACGCCGTGCTGTGTCTGGCCATCTTCGCCGACGATGCCAGCGCGATCCATCGCGAAAACGACGTGCAGATCCTGCACGCACACATCGTGTACAACCTGGTCAAAGGCGCGCTGCATAAACGTGGAATAGATAGCAACCACAGGGCGTTGTTGTCCCACGGCCATGCCGGCGGCAAAGGTAACGGCATGCTGCTCGGCGATACCCACATCGAAATAGCGTTCGGGAAAGCGTTGATGCATCTTTTTCAGGCCGGTGCCCTCGGCCATTGCGGCAGTGATGCCCACCACTGAGGGATCGTTTTCGGCGATGGAGACCAGCGTATTGGCGAAAACATCGGTATAGGTTGGGGGATCGGAGGGATTTTTCTTAATGGTGCCAGTTTCGTAGTCGAAGGCGCCGGGGCCGTGCCATTTAGTAGAATCGTTCTCGGCGATATTCCAGCCCTTGCCTTTTTTTGTCACCACCTGGACAATCACGGGGCCACCGATGCGTTTCACGTTTTCGAATACATTGAGCATGAGGGGGAGATCGTGTCCATCGAAGGGGCCGAAGAATTTAAAGCCGAGCTCCTCGAAGATGGCGCCGCTTTTGCTATGCATCACAAACTGTTTGAAGCTAGTTTCGGCGCGTCCGGCGGCCTCGCGTGCCATCTCTCCGACCACGGGCAGGCGTTGGATGGAATCTTTGGCCATCTCGCGCAGGCGGCGATAGCTGGGTGTTGTCTGCATTTTGCGCACCTTGCCAAGATAGTGATGGAGAGCGCCAACATTATCGGAGATGGATTTATCGTTATCGTTAAGGACGATGATAAGATTTTTTTTCAGGCTACCGGCATTATTCATAGCTTCAAGGGCCATGCCGCCGGTAAGGGCGCCGTCGCCGATAATGGCGACCACATTCGCATCCTCGCCGCGCAGATCTCTAGCCGCAGCCAGGCCCAGCGCGGCTGATATGGAAGTGCTGGCATGGCTGGCGCCAAAGACGTCATAGGGGCTCTCATCGCGGCGCAGGTAGCCGGACAGGCCGCCAAACTGGCGGATAGTATGGAAGCGGTCACGGCGCCCGGTCAACAACTTATGGACGTAGGCCTGGTGGCCGATATCCCAGACCAGCTGATCGCGTGGTGTGTCAAATGTATAGTGCAGGGCCATTGTCAGTTCGACCACACCGAGATTGGGGGCCAGGTGTCCACCTCTCACAGAGACTTTCTCGATGATTTCCTGTCGAATTTCGCTGGCCAATTGCTCCATTTGAGGGATAGTTAAAGCGCGTAGTTGTTCTGGGCCGTCAATATGATCAAGAATTCTCGTCAAAGGTTTCCTCCCGTGTTGCAACGCTTGCTCTTGAAACAGGCAGAGTACTCTGTCAAACTTCGTGTGACGGAAGCGCGGGCCTCTTGTCCAGACTACCAACGCCGCTAGCGCGGCTACCGCTGTGCGGTCAGGTAGTCTGCAAGGAATCGCCTGCGGCGGCGAGAGAGGGAAGGAGCGGGGACACCCCGCGCCCCGCAAGGGGACCCCTCTTGTTCCGCTCGGCAACGCCGCAATCCTCTTGTCCAGACCACCAACGCTGCTGCGCAGCTACGAACTTCGTTCGTCAGGTGGTCTGCAAGGAATCTACCGCGG
>JAFMRP010000147.1 GCA_017354095.1 Ktedonobacteraceae bacterium | reverse complement strand
GCGCCCCCGCGCCCCCAGGTGGGGGTTGCTGTCCACGTTTTCAGCAACGCCGCACCTCTGAAAGGCTCTGTTTACAGTTGTAGGGTGAGGGCATTTCGGTTGCGCTGGTGTGCTCTTCGGGACCAGTGATTGCGTAGCATACGGCGTCAGGCCAGCGTCCTGGCGCGTTCTGCCTTGACAACCTCGTCTCTGGCGTGCTACGTTTGTTTTGGCTCAGGTGTCGCGCAATCCTCTTCTGTAGCGCTTTTTGGCGAGCAATTCAGAGCCTTAGCCGGGTCAGTTGTCAGCGTACCGCCGTGCCGCCCGGTGTTGTCGCGACCCACCATCAACAATCACAAAGCAAATCGTTCAGGCTCTCCGTTCGCGCCAGCCTGAGGCCGCGTGCCAGATTATGCTGATCCGCTTTGAGCATATCGAGCAGCGTCTGAAAGCCGAACAAGCAGAAAAGGAGTAGAAACTACTTATGCGTCTATTAACCTTCCAATCCCCTTCCGGTTCCCGCTTAGGCATCAAGACCGAGCGTGGAGTTATCGATGTCGCGGCGGCCCGCAGCGCGTTGAAAGCGGCGTTTGGTGATGAAGCCGTGCCAGAGACGCTAGAGGCGCTTTGCCGCGAAGGGGATGAGGCCCTGCAGCAACTCAGGCGTCTGGAAGAACTGGCTGGCCAGGAGAGCGGTGGTCAGTGGCTACTATCTGAAGAATCTGTGCAATTCGCGCCGTGCATCCAGAATCCCGGCAAAATTATTTGTGTTGGACTCAACTACCGCCGTCACGCCGCCGAATCTGGTATGCCCGTGCCAGAGTCGCCGGTACTTTTCCCCAAGTATGCTAATGCGCTGGCCGCTGCTGGCGAAGTTGTGCCGCTGCCCGGTAATGCCAGGGAATATGATTATGAAGCCGAGCTGGCTCTGATTATCGGCAAACAAGCCCGCAATGTGGGAGTTGATGAGGCACTGGACTACGTTCTGGGCTACTGTAACGCCAATGATCTGAGCGCTCGCGATCTGCAATTCCGCACCAGCCAGTGGATGCTCGGCAAGACGTTGGACAAGTTTTTGCCCCTTGGTCCCTACCTGGTCACGGCGGACGAGATCGCTGATCCGCAGAATCTGCGCGTGCGCTGCTGGCTCAATGGAGAAGTGCGCCAGGACTCAAACACCGCCGATATGATCTTTTCGACTGCCTACATCATCAGTTATCTTAGCCAGTATATGACCCTGGAGCCCGGCGACGTGATCAGCACCGGCACGCCCGAAGGCGTTATCTCTGGCAAATCGGGAGTAGATGCAGCCTGGCTCAAAGCGGGCGATGAAGTTACTATTGAAGTTGAAGGTCTTGGCCGCCTGACCAACACCCTACGTTAAGTCCGCAAACACACCACACAAGGAATAGCAGCATGAGCAAACAAATGGAAACCCTGGTCTGGCTTGGGCCACGTACCATGGAGATGCAAGCAACACCAGTGCCCGAACTGCAGCCAGGAGAAGTACTGGTCGCGGTCGGCGCCGCCGGCATCTGCGGCTCAGAGCTCAGCGGCTATCTTGGCCAGAACAGCCTGCGCAAGCCGCCGCTCGTCATGGGACACGAGGCAGCCGGTCGTATCGCCGCTGTCACCTCTGGGGCGGCGCTGCATGATGGCAGCCCCGCCAGGGAAGGTATGCGTGTCACCTTTAATCCGTTGATTTCGTGTGGGCAATGCGATCGATGCCGGGCCAATCATGCTAACCTCTGTCGTCAGCGGCAAATCATCGGCATTCACCGGCCAGGCGCTTTTGCGCGCTTTGTGGCCGTACCGGCTGCCCTTTGCTATCCTCTGCCGGATCACCTGAGCGACGAGCTTGGATCGCTGACCGAGCCTCTGGCCTGCTCCGTGCGTGCAGTCTCCCTGGCGCAGTTGCGGCCAGAACAGACCCTGCTCATCCTGGGCGCCGGGCCTATTGGACTGTTCTGTCTCGTGGCCGCCCGCGCGCTGGGCATCACCAGCGTGTTTATCAGCGACATGTCGCCCTCGCGTTTGGAGATCGCGCGGCGCTGGGGAGCTCAGGAAGCGATCAACGTGCGCGAGCGCGACCTGCTGGCCACTGTGCGCGAGCTTGCGCCCGGCGGAGTTGATGCTGTTATCGATGCCGTTGGCGCAGATGCAACAAGGGGACAGGCTGTGCAAGCGGTCGTACCGGGTGGGCGTGTCGTTTTTATCGGTCTGCATGAAGAGACCTCGCCCCTGGCCGCTAACTATCTGATCCGGCAAGAGATCTCCATCGCCGGCAGCTTTGGCTACACCGCTGCGGATTTCGAGCGTGCCTTCGCACTATTGACGCAGGGAGCGATCCAGCCTGGCGCGGACTGGCTTGAGGAGCGTCCACTGGCGGAGGGGGCCGCCGCGTTCGCCGAGCTTGTCGCCGGCACAGTAGCAGCAACGAAGATCGTACTGCATGTAGGCTAAAGGAGAAACTGTCATGAAGATTACTGCGGTGCGCCCGCTGGTGCTTGGCACCCCCTGGCGCAACCTGACGTTTGTCGTTGTCGAGACTGATGAAGGGCTGAGCGGCGTCGGCGAGGTGCGGATGGTCAACCATACTGATGCGCTGCTCGGCTACTTGCAAGAGGCTTCCAAGCATCATATTCTGGGCTCTGATCCCTTTAAAATCGAAGACCTCGTGCAGCGCATGTTTCGCCGCGATTTCGCGCGTCCCAGCGAAGTGATGATGTCGGCCATTGCCGTCGTTGAGATGGCCTGCTGGGACATCATGGGGCAGGCGCTCAATGTGCCCGTTTACCAACTGCTAGGCGGAGCGGTGCGCGAGCGTATTCCGGCCTATGCCAATGGCTGGTACACAGTGGAGCGTTCGCCGGAAGAGTTCGCGACCGCCGCGCGCAAAGTCGTCGCACGTGGCTACCGTGCGCTGAAAGTTGACCCCTTTGGTGCGGGCTTCTATGAATTGGAGCGCAAAGAAAAGTGGCGTTCAATCGAACTGATAGAGGCGGTGCGCTCCACAGTCGGGCCAGATTTTGATATCTTTATCGAGATGCATGGGCGCTTCAACGCCGTCACGGCTGTATCGATGATGCGCGACCTGGCCCGCTTCTCTCCGGGCTGGTACGAAGAGCCGGTGCCGCCAGAGAACCTGGCCGTTCTCAAGAAGGTCAGCGATGCCGCTGCTTCGTTAGGGATTCCCATTGCTACCGGCGAGCGCCTGCACACGGCCTATGAGTTCCGCGAATTATTTGAGCTGCAGGCCGCGGATATCGTGCAGGCCGATATCTCGCACTCTGGAGGCCTCCTGGCCACGAAGAAGCTCGCCGCCTGGGCTGACGCTTATTATATGCTGATCGCGCCGCATAACGTCTGCGGACCCGTGGGGACCGCTGCGGCCCTGCACCTGGCGGCCTGTACGACAAACTTCAAGATCCAGGAGCACTTCAATGATTTCGCTGATGCCTGGGTCAAGGGAGTGGTCGAGGGGCTGCCCGAAGTAGACGCGACCGATGGGTGTTTCCCGCTGCCGAAGGGTCCAGGCCTGGGCGTGAAGCTTAACGAGGCCTTTATCGCTGAGCACCCGCGTAAAGACGTTTTCTTTGACCTGTTCAAGCAGGACTGGCAGTATCGCCAGGTTGATCAGTCGTAGCTGGATTTTATTGTCTCTGGATGTGCATCAAGACCACGCGCCAGCCATCGGGATCTTCCACCGTAACGCTGCGATCCGCGCTCCAGTAAGGATTTTCGGGCGCTACCGGTGGATATCCCATACTGTCCAGTCTCTGCACAACCCGGTCCATAGCCGCTCGATCGTGCATATAGAGCACCAGTAGATTGTCCCGCGATGGCGCGGGGCAATCACTGCCCTGCTCGTGATGTGTGAATTCCAGGTGGTAGTTGACTCCTGGCAGGCCCAGCAGCACGCCGGTATAGCCTGCACCCTCGAACGACTCGATAAATCGCAGCCCGATACCATCGCGATAAAACGCCACAACCTCATCCAGGCGATCGGTAGGACGTGCCACACGTACGCGCACGACCGGTAGGTCCGCAGGCCATTGCTCTGATAGTTCTGACAAGATGATATTTCCTCGCTTCTAGTGAACCTGTGTTGCTGCTTCCAGCCTATGCCGGGACCAACAAACAAGCAAAATATAGCACAGGTGCTGGCTGGCAGGTCCGTCCAAACGGCCAGGCCTGGCGCGAGAGAACCCTGTCCTTCGGAACAGGTTAGAGGGAGACTCAAGGGGGAGACTGCTCCTGCCACTTGCGGGCGGCAGGAGCGCGTAGTGTCAGGGAGCCACGCTACAGGTTGTTCCGTTGAGGGTAAACGAGGTTGGGCTGCCGTTGCTGGTATTGTCCCATGAGCCATTGAAGCCAAAGGTGGTCGAAGCACCGGGAGGGATAGAGGCGTTATAGCCGAGATCCTTAGCCGTCACCTGCGCGCCCTGCTGCGTGTAGGCCGCGCCCCAGATCTGGGTAATGGTCTGGCCGTTGGGGAACGAGAAGACCAGTGTCCAGCCATTGATGGCATTGGTGCCTGTATTGGTAATCGTGATATTTGTTGTAAAGCCGCCTGGCCACTGGTTCTGCACGCTGTACTTGACCTGGCAGCTACTGGCCGCAGCCACCGTAATGTTGACCGCCGAGGAAGTGGCCGATCCGTTGTTGCTATCGTACGCCTTTGCCGTCAGGGTGTAGCTGCCAGCGGCCACGTTACTCCAGGCGAAGCTATAGGGGCTGGAGGTATCTGTGCCAAGCAGGGTAGCGCCGTTATAGAACTCCACCTTCGAGATCGTGCCGCTACTGGTGCTCGCCGAGGCTGCAATAGTGATCGAAGCCGGAGGAGTGAACGTCGCGCCATTCGCGGGGCTGGTAATGCTCACCGTTGGCGGCGGTGGAGGTGGCGTGCCAACCGTGATGTTGACTGCCGCCGACGTGGCCGAGACATTATTGTTATCATATGCCTTCGCCGTCAGCGTATAGCTACCTGCCGCCACATTGCTCCAGCTGAAGCTATAGGGGCTGGAGGTATCTGTGCCGAGCAGGGTCGTGCCGTTGTAGAACTCCACCTTCGCGATTGTGCCACTGCTGGCGCTGGCCGAGGCCGTGATAGGGACAGTAGCGGGCGCCGGGCTGAAGTTTGTGCCATTGGTCGGGCTGGTAATGCTCACCGTAGGTGCCTGAACTGGAGCGGAGCCCCATACCGCGCTGCTGCCATCGAAGACCTGAATGTTGGTCACCTTGACCGGTGTGGCGCCAGCGGGCGTCGCTATTCCCTGGTATGACCAATCGTTGCTCGGGTCCCAGGCCCCTGAACTGGCAATGCGGAACTGCACCTCCTTCTTAAAGGCATCCTGACCGCCGGGATAGATCTTTGTGCCGGCGCAACTGACCGTCACATAATAGATATTGCCGCTCAACTGCGTCGGGCCGGTGAGCGTATTGCCGCACTGGGTAAAGTTCATGGTCAGCGTGAGCATGTTCGGCGTCACACCTGGTTCCAGCGTGAAGTAGTAGCGCAGCGAGAGATTAGTAGTCACGCGGGCCGGCCAGCCAGTTTTGTTGATGAACAGCGCCTTGATCTCAGTGAAGTTGGTGCCCGAAGCATTCACGCCAGCCTGGACGTAGATCTCATCGTCGTCTTTGGCCTTATCGGGCAACGAGGCTGCCGGGCTGCCGCCAAACTCTTTATACATGCGAGCCAGGGCGCCAGTGAAAGCGGCATTGTAATCGTCGGCTGGCTCATTGCTGGCGTAGTCGCCGCGATCATCGGTGAAGGCGTCGTTGGCCGATTTGGGGCCGCCGACCAGCGCTCCGTAGAGGATGTGGCGCTGGTAGGTAGGTGTGCCGGTTGGGCCGCCGTTGACCCACGAGCCATGCGAGGTGCGATGGTGTGGCGTCTGGGGATAGCAGGAGCCAAAGCCCACCATGTAGCTACAATTGCGTGGATTATTGCCCAGAATATAGTTGATCTGGCTAACCGCGAAATCGTGGTAGCGTGTGTACAGCGCACTGCTGCTGCCCAGGTAATCGGCGTAGACCAGCGCCAGGAAAGCCGTATTGGCGGAGTAGCGCAGCGAGCCCCACTGGTCTAGCCAGGCCTCGCCGCCCGGTGAATAGCTCACCTTCTGGCCATTGACGCCAACCGTCCAATAATCAAGATAGCGCTGTGCATCGTCTTTATACTGCTGCTGGCCGGTAATCTTCGCCAGCAAGATGTAGCAGCCATAGGGCTTATCGTCCCAGCTGATCGTCCACTTGTAGGAGTGGGTCGTGCTTTGCGGCTCCGTGCCCAGATTAGCGTAATAGCTCTGAGCTTTCGTGAGATACGAGGCATCGTTCGTGGCCTGGTAGAGCCAGATTGCTCCCCACACCAGTTCATCGTTATAGCCGCTAAATGAAGTGTAGAAGCCACTAACAGGCATACAGGCATCGTATTTGCCCCGGAAATTATCGGCGAACGAATAGAGCTGTTTGGCGTGAGTCAGCAGCGTGTCGGCATAGGCTGGATCGGTGGGGCGGAAAACGATCGACGAAGCCGCCATAGCGGCAGCCGTCTCGCCTGCCAGATCGGAGCCAGCGCAGCTCGCACTGATCTTGTAAGCGGGGCGAGCCATCTGCATCACTTCCGCCGGTCCCCAGAAGGAGTGATCGGCACTGGGATCGCCAACCTGCCCGTAGAGTTCATTGGGGGCGGTGTGAGCTTTGATAAAGTAGTCATTGACAAAATGCAGGTTGTTCAGTAGAGAGGTAAGCTGTCCATCCTGGCTGTAGGCGTTGCGGTTCTCGATCGCTCCCCAGGCCAGCATCGTTGTGCTGAAGGCCATGGGCAGCCCGAACTTGACATGGTCGCCGGCATCATACCAGCCGCCGGTCAGATCGTGGCCGACATCAGAACCATCGTTCATGGCCGAATCGCCGCGCCAGGGCACGCGATTCCAGGAGGGTTTGGCCCCGGACGCCTGCTCTTCATAGAAATAGATCGCCTTTTGTAACGCCTCTCCATAGTTCAAGGTGGCGGCATGTGCCTGTGGTGGTGAGAAGGAACTCCAGAAGGCCGAGGTCGCGAGCAGCGTACTGATGATCAGCGCGCGTGTAAACCAGTGCCTCAGCTTACGGACTCTGGAAACGGAGGTTGGTACCATGTAGCGAGCCTTCCTTTCGCGGTTCAACTCAAAGGTCGGGGTACATATCGATGGTCCGCGCGAGGGGATAGACAGCCACGCGGGGGTAGCATATCCACGTGGCTGTCACTGTTGTCACCTCTATACTGTGTAGAGTGACGCAAACTCAACAAGAGCGCGATCTGCTCTTTCTTTAATAGTGACCGAAACCGGTTACGATGTCAATATGTAGAGCCTGCTGACCAAAAACTGAAGAGTGGAGTAGTAGGGCACGAGGGATGGCAGGCAGAGCGAGCCGGCCCCCCCTTGCGGGGGGCCTACATTTCCGGTGGGCGAGGGAGAGAAAAATCAGAGGAATTGTTCAATGGCTGCGGTGTGTTGCTGGATGGAGCGCAGGCGTTCCAGATCAAACTTAGAGCGGCGGTCGAAGGTGTAGATCCCGTTTTGCTCCTGGTAAACGTCTGTGAGCTGTGTATAGCAATAACCGAACATGGAGGGATGATCTAGCAGCGCGTTGCATAGCCCCTCAAAGCGCTGATAAAACTCCTCAATCGAGCGCGGAGCGGTGCCGTAGCCCCAACTGGTTGTATTGTCGCCGGGATCGCGGTCGGAGTTCCACCAGATGCCGCCAAATTCGCTGACGAAATAGGGCTGGCCGCGATACGCGATCGAAATGGCCCTCCCGTTATGCTTGTTTGTGTAGGGCTGGCCATCTGCCAGTCCCGTATAATGGGCGGCGAAGGCTGCCGGATCCTGCTCGTAGTCGTGGCAATCGTAGATATCGCTTTCGGGCACGCGGTGGCTGTAGCCAGAGGCGTCCAGCACGGGTCGGGTGGGGTCAAATATTTTTATCGCCAGGAACATCGCGCGTGTCGTATCGTCGAGCACCGTAATCTGATCGGTGATAGGCTGCCAGGTCTCATTGAGCGCGCACCAGCCAACGATCGAGGGGTGTGAGTAATCGCGTTCGATGGCCTCCAGCCATTGTGTGACATAGCTAACGCCGGGCTGTTGATGGTTCTCTACCGGCCCATAGCCGCCGCAGCCCCAATCGGGAAACTCGCCCCAGACAATGTAGCCCATGCGGTCGGCGTGGTACAGGAAGCGCTCCTCAAAGACCTTCTGATGCAGGCGCGCGCCATTAAAACCAGCCGCCATGCTCAATTCGATATCGCGGCGCAGTGCATCGTCGCTGGGGGCCGTCATAATGCCATCGGGATAGTAGCCCTGATCGAGCACGAGGCGCTGGAAGATCGTTTCGCCGTTGATAGTAATGGCCAGACCATCGATGTTGACGCTGCGCAGGCCGGCGTAGCTGCTGGCCTGATCGATGACCTGATCGCCTGCAAGCAACTGAATATCCAGATCATACAGGTGGGGGTTCTGAGGAGACCAGAGCTGGCGGCGCTCCGCCGGGATGGGGAGATCAAGCTGCGGGGTAAGATCCTGGTCAGCCGCGCAGCGAGCCGTGCAGACGGTGCCATTGCTATCGCGCAGCGTGGCCTGGAGCGTAAGGCCCGCGCGCCGTGCGCTGAGCGGCTGAACCAGGCGCAACGTGCTATTGGCGACATCGGGCGTAATGCGTGGGCGGAGCAGGGCGACTTCCGGGACCGGCTCCAGCCAGACCGTTTGCCAGATGCCAGTGGTGCGGGTGTAGTTGCAGGAGTAATTGCCGTAGCGTTGTGACTGTTTGC
>JAFMRP010000845.1 GCA_017354095.1 Ktedonobacteraceae bacterium | reverse complement strand
TTTCCCATTGATTGCTCCTCTCCTTGTATCGCCATCCATTATACAAAGAGATTTATGACATGTCAATAAAGGACAGGTTCTTTCAGGGCTTACTACTTCGGTTTTATTGACATGTCATATCCTCCATGCTACCATGCATAATATGTTTTACCTGGTGGCCGTTTATTTCTGGCGAGAAGGAAAGGAAACGATTCCTATGCAACCCCGACGAATTGAAACACAACCAAACATCGGCATCTTTGGCATTGGCCTGGCCGCCTACTGGCCCCAGTTTCCTGGCTTGCATGATCGCCTGACAACCTATTTGCGATCCATTGAAGCGCTCCTGGAAGCATGGGGAACGGTGGTTTCTGGAGGGTTGGTCGATTCGGCGGAGGCTGCGGCGCGAGCCGCCGAGCGCCTGGGACAGGCCCAGGTCGATCTGCTGTTTGTCTATGCCGCTACCTACGCCACCTCCTCAGTGGTGCTGCCCATCGTGCAACAGGTCAGAGCCCCGGTCATTCTGCTCAATTTACAGCCCACTGCAGCCCTTGACTACGAGCGAATAACGACCGAAGAGTGGCTGGCGAACTGCTCTGCCTGCTGTGTCCCGGAGTTGGGCGGAGCACTGACCCGTGCTGGCATCTCGTACAAAGTTGTTTCCGGGGCGTTGGAACACGATGAGCGGGCCTGGGGTGAGATCGAGGCGTGGTGCCGGGCGGCGGGAGTGGCACGGGCAGTGCGTCGGGCACGTTTTGGCTTTCTGGGCCATACCTATCCCGGCATGCTGGATATGTACTCGGATTTTACCGCGATTTCTGGACAACTGGGCAGCAACATCGATGTATTAGAGATTGATGATCTTGTAGCCCGAGTGCGCGCGGCAACCCCTGAGCAAGTACGTGCCAAGGTGGGCGAACTGCGCGAAACCTTTGCGTTTGCCGATGCTGGTATTGATCCTATCGCAGCGGAGATTGAGCTGGAAGACCTGGAATGGAGTGCTCGCGTCGCAGTCGGACTGGACGCGCTGGTGCAGGACTACGACCTGTCCGCCCTGGCGTATTACTATCGCGGGCTCGAAGGCAATGAAAACGAACAGGTCACTGCCGGGATGATCGCGGGCAATTCGCTGTTGACAGCTCGAGGCATTCCCTGTAGCGGCGAGGGCGATCTCAAGAACGCTGTGGCGATGTTCGTCATGGATCGGTTGGGGGCTGGCGGTAGTTTCACCGAAATCTACGCGATGGATCTGGTGGAAAGCTTCTTGTTGCTAGGGCATGATGGTCCGATGCACCTGGCGATTGCCGAGGGGAGGCCAGTGCTGCGCAAACTCAAGCTGTATCATGGCAAGCGGGGCTTCGGGGTCGCGGTGGAGTGTAAAGTCAAGCAGGGAGCCGTCTCAATCCTTGGGGTGACTCAGCAACAGGATGGGCGGCTCAAATTCCTGACTGGCGAGGGGGAGAGTATCCCGGGACCTACGTTCAAGATTGGCAATACCAACAGTCGTATCCGCTTCAGGCTTGATCCAGCTAGCTTTGTCAACCGTTGGACCGAGGAAGGACCGACGCATCATTGCGCGCTTGGCATTGGCCATCAGGGTGAGATGCTGCGCAATGTTGGTCATCTACTTGGAGTGATGACAATGAGTGTAGCATGAGAAGATTGCATGGTATTGTCAACTTGGCAATAGAGCTGAACACCATGCTAGAATAGCTTCATGAAAACAAACACCATTGCTCCCTATTACAAAGGTTTCCGCTTCCCGCCTGAAATCATGAGCCACGCCGTGTGGTTCTATTTCCGTTTCTCGCTCCGTTTTCGTGACGTGGAAGAGCTTCTGGCACAGCGTGGGATCGTCGTGACCTCTGAAACAATTCGGCAATGGGGTTTGCAGTTCGGGCAGACGTCTGCCAATGAATGGCGGCATCGCCGTCCTCACTGCGGCGACAAGTGGCATATGGACGAGGTCGTGCTCACCATCAGGGGCAAGAAGCAGTATCTGTGGCGAGCCGTCGATCAGCATGGCAACGTGCTGGATATCCTGGTGCAGAGCCGCCGCAACAGGCATGCAGCAAAGCGATTCTTCCGGAAACTTCTTAAAGAACTCCAATACACCCCTCGCGTGATCATCACCGAGAAGCTGAAGAGTTATGGTGCTGCGAAACGAGAGGTTCTGCCTGGAGTAGAGCATCGGCAGCACAAAGGGCTCAACAATCGAGCCGAGAATTCGCATCAACCAACGCGACTGAGAGAGAAGAAGATGCGGAAATTCAAATCGGCTCAACACGCGCAACGCTTTCTTGCTGTCTTCAGTCATATCACTGGACATTTTCAACGACGAAGGCATCACCTGAATGCTGGGGAATATCGCGCCATGTTACAGGACAGATTCCTGGTGTGGAGCGAGGTAACCACAGTACAAATGGTCGCATAACGGTCCATCCTCCTCAGGATACTACCGCTCCTCAGGATCTTTTCCCTCTCGTCCCTATCATACACTGCGTTCCTCATGAACAAGTTGACAATACCCACAAACGTTGTATCGCTGCACTGACTGTGATCTGAACAGCAATCTGTGACTATTTCTTGTGATGTTCAAGCAAATCCTATAAAGGTCTTGTTGACACATCGCATCCTACCCAATGCTCAGGAAATTTGCAACACATGTACGATCTTATCGCTTGCTCAAGGGGAGCGTATGTATGGATGAGGAGCTAGATTTTTATCTACTATGATGAAAAATGATCTTGAGCGGCGTTCACTTTATGATCATGCTGTGAGTCATGTACAATCGTGGGTGAGCATGGCACATTTTTAGGAGGGGTAAATGACCGCACCACTCCCACCTGAGAATGCTTTATTGGCAAATAGCTCTGAAAATCCCTCTCTCTCGTTCTTTTTAGAGCGAGGGCTAGAGTATATGCGACGAGGGTGCTACGCGGAAGGGATAGCTTTTCTGGCTCAGGCTCGTGCGCAACTTACCTCACACCAGGAAGTGCTTGTCGACATAACCGATACGCTTCTGCAGAAGTATGCAGATTACCAGCGTATGCAACAAATGCTTCAAGAGGCGAGTCTCAGTTTCTCCGAGGCACATGTGAGATTGCAGGCTCTCGTGACTGACTTCGTGAGAGCTTTAGAGTCGTCGATGAAAGAAATAGAAGCCCCCGATCATATTCACTATTCTCCTACGATTACGAAGAGTAGCCATGCTCCTACCTCACCGCCTGTACTATCCGATACGCAGGTTTTATCGGCGAGTCCCGTGCTTACAGAAGATGGAACCTCGCTCCCCGCGCTCTCTGTCACCTGTTTCGGTCATTTTGCAGTCAAGCGGTCAGGGAAACCGGTTGTCCTCTGTCCCAGCCGCAACGGGCAAAGCAT
>JAFMRP010000844.1 GCA_017354095.1 Ktedonobacteraceae bacterium | reverse complement strand
TATATAGTCTATTGAAAGATGTGGTAGGGATAATAAATTGATCTCTTGTGGGTCGTGAGCTTCTCCGGTATACTTCACTAGTGGGAAGGCGAACACATCTATCGTTAGCCCGCGAAGGCAGGCAGGAAGCATAGGGAGGTAGAGATATGCAACATCATAAACCTAAAGTAGGGCACAACGCCATTGAGTGGAAGCAGGCGCGCCCCGAAGATGCCGCCATCTGGGTCTCGATCAGCCGCAGGAGCGCCGATCAGATCAGTTTTGAGTCGGAAGAGGCACAGCTCGCGCGATACAAAGAGGAACATCCTGGAAAAGCCGCACAGCGCTACTTACTCTGGCGCGACGAAGCGCCGATTGGCCGCCTGCGCTTCTTTGTACAGGGCTCGACCGCTATACTGGATGGGCTGGTCCTGCTACCGGAGGCTGGCGGTGGTGTGGCGGTGCAGGTCGTGGCGGAGGCGACCGTACGCGCGGCGGCACTGGGCTCGCGCCATTTGCAGGCGACCTATCCGGCAACCTATATCGCCTCATTTGCCGCAGCCGGATTTCAGGAGCTGCGCCGCCGCACCGGTATGACCGCTTCAACCGATATTGGACAGCCACATCTACCACCGCCCGCCTCGCTGCGCGTGCGTGAGATGCAAGCTGATGATGGGGACCAGGTTGGCACGCTGCTGCAACGAGCCTATACTGGAGGCCCGGATCATATCTTGCTGGACCTGGCTGATTGGCGCGCCGAGGTACGAGCCATTCAAGAGGGCCAGTATGGGCCGTTTATTCCCGAAGCCTGCCTGATTGTCGAACATAGCCTCGATCACTACCACCTGGCCGGAGCGATTCTGGTACATCTCGAACGAGGCTTTCCGCGCATTCGTCATATGGCCGTCGCGCCAGCCTTCCGGCATGTCGGACTGGGCCAGACGCTGGCGATCAAAACCATGCGGCGGCTGCATGAACTGGGCTATCCCACCGCGCTTCTGTATGTCACGCTGGGCACTCCCGCCGTCAATCTCTATCATCGCCTGGGTTTTGTTGAGGCCGGGCCAACATACATTGAGGCTGAGCGCATGCTCACGAGAGAGACCGGAAAATGAGCAGTGGTGGTGAATTTGAGCTGATCGCGCGTCTCACCCGAGGGCTGGTGGGAGGCGCAGGAGTCGAGGAGGGCATAGGTGATGACTGCGCCCTTCTTGATCCAGGTGGTGATGAGCACCTGCTCGCAACCTGTGATAGCCAGGTTGAAGGCAACCACTTCACGCTGCACACTTCGACCCCTCAGCAGATCGGGCGCAAGGCACTGGCAGTGAATCTGAGTGATATCGCGGCGATGGGAGGCATACCACGCTACGCGCTGATTTCGCTGATCCTGCCTCCCCAATGTCCCGCCCTGGACGAGATCTACGCAGGTCTGCGCGAGGAAGCGGAGCGATACGGGACGGTCATTGTTGGTGGTAACATTGCCACAACAGGCCGCACCGGGCAGTTGATCATTGATATTACGCTGCTTGGCACGGTGGAGCGCGGGCGAGCTTTGCTGCGCAGCGGAGCACAAGCAGGCGATCTGCTATGTGTCACGGGTCAGCCTGGCGAGTCGGCTGCTGGATTACACACGCTGCTGTACCCCAACCCGGACTACGCATCTGAAGCGCTGGAGGTGGTCCAGGCGAGGCATCAGACTCCCCAGCCTCGCCTGCGTGAGGGGCGTATTCTCAACCGCTTCGGGCCACAGATTGTGACCGCACTCATTGATGTCAGCGACGGCGTCAGCGGTGATCTGGGCCATCTCTGTGAGCGCAGCCGGCTGGGAGCTCTGGTCGAGACAGAGCGCCTGCCCCTTTCAGCGCCCCTGCGCTCCATCGCAGCGACCGCGGCGCATGATCCCTACGCCTGGTTCTTGCACGGAGGGGAGGATTACGAGCTGCTCTTCACCGTCACGCCTGTTCATGCTCAGACCGTCATCGAGGCCATACAGAGCGAGACCGGGACGCCGGTCAGCATCATTGGTTCCATGCGTGCAGCCAGCGAAGGCCTGACGCTACGGCATGCGGACGGGAGTATTACGCCACTGGAGATAGCCAGTTGGGACCATCTGCAGCTGGAGCGGGAGATCGGGTAAGGTAGCGTGCATAATGGGGACAGGCATTTTCTGAACAAAGCGTGGTGTAAGGAGGACACAACGATGCACATTCGTCCCATTGGCAAGCCGTCAATTGACCATGTGCTCTCGCAAATAGTGGAACGTTACGAGGCGCAATTTCCAGGGCGTATACGGGCCTGCTATTTGACAGGCAGCTATGCAGAAGGCAACGCGGTTGAGTGGAGCGATATTGATGTGTATGTTCTCTTTAAAGACGCCTTTGTTTCGGAGGAGGAGGCTGCCCAGGCAGAGCAACTAGAGCGCGCCTTAGCTCCCCTGACGCCTCTGCGTCTGGATCTCCATGCTGGGAGCGAGCAGTCTCAGGACAGCTTCCCTGGCTTTTTGAGAGCGGCAGTCAAGCAGACGAGTGTGCTGCTGTATGGCGAAGATACCAGGGAGCACATGAGCCTGCCTGGGAGGGAGGAATATACGCGAGATGCGACGGAAGTAGCGCTGCAATTTCTCCTCTGGCTGCACCAGGTAGAGAACCTCACGTATCCACTGGCCTATCCTGATCCTGACGGAGCGTTTTTCGGTTATGATCAGCTCCAGTCTGATCGAGCTGATGCTCGCCCTGGCCCTGGCATACGCCTGCTGGTGGAGACCGCCTGCCGCATGGGAACCGCGCTGCTCGCCTTCAAAACGGATTGCTCTGTCTCGACAAAAAGGGAGAGTGTGCAGACCTACCGCGAACGGATCAACGACGAATGGGCCTCTTTCCTGGAAGCCATGTTTGAGAGAGGCAAATTGCGCTGGAGCTATAACCTGCCAGAGCACGAAGAGGAACGCGCTGAACTGCGGATGTTATGTGAGCGCATGCTCCCTTTTGAAAATCATTATCTTCGTGCCTATCGCGCCTATCTGCTTGCCCAACTGGACTCCAACAACGAGGCAGCCAGGCAATTTGCGTTGCAGGGATTGAAGCAGGTAAGGTACTCTACATAACCAATACAAAAAGACAAGCGCTTGACAATCTGTTGCCAGACTAACCAGTCGCTTGCCTCAGTCTGTCGATCGGCAGGGTAGTAGAGCTCGGGTGCCTCATTGTTCGCCATCCGCCTTTAGAGCCTATCCGAAGAACCTGGCAGTACTTTCAGTTCAGCTTCTCTCTTTTTCTTGAAACTGCCAAGCTGCGGCCTGCATTTCTTCCCAATGATCATCTGTCCAATGGCAGAGAGCATACAATGGCTCAAGGAGGGTGAAGCCCAGTGGAGTCAAGGCATATT
>JAFMRP010000843.1 GCA_017354095.1 Ktedonobacteraceae bacterium | reverse complement strand
GACAAAGTGTTGAGGAAGCAGCGTTTCTAACACGTCGAGCATGACGGTAAAGCGTTTTTCACGATCAGGCAGGTAGGTACTCTGCTGCAGATCATAGCGGTGCATCCAGTCCTGCCAGTTCAACTGAGGAATGTTTGTATTCACCTTTCTACTCCTCTCTTCCAATAGGAACAGCATGTTTGCTACTGAATATGGTATTCTGAGGAGAGGTTACAAGGGAATGTCCTCCCCGTCAAGCATAAATATCCTCTATCGAACAATCAGGGCTAATTGTTCGCCAAAAAAGGAGAAATAACAGTTCCTCACATCTCTCAATCTACCTCAGCCCGCTCCACAGGCTGCTGTGGAGGGTTTGAATGATTGTGGAGGGTCTGTGGAGGGTTTACATCGGCCTCTGGAGCGGCTGTGGAGGGTTGTGGAGGATTTTTGCACCAAATTTCATACCCACGGGCTGGCCCCCATTGCACTTCTCAACGCTTTCCTTTACAATACCTGCGGACCTCTCCTGGCCCACCCATACAGCATCAGCCAGCTTCCCTCAACCGGAAGCTTTCATCATAATAAGGAGTCCATCGCTGAATGGATGAACAGCTTATCACAGATTTCGCTGACGTGCCCTCCTGTGATCCGGCAACAGCACGCGTCACCATTATTCCCGCGCCCCTCGAATATACAGTATGCTATATGAAAGGGACGCAGCACGGGCCGCAGGCCATCCTCAACGCCTCAAGTCAGATGGAAACCTACGACGAAGAGCTAGACTGCGAGCCCATCGACGTGGGAATTCACACGCGCCCGGCGCTGGATTATCGTGGCATGGACCATGCCAGCGCGCTGCGAGCCACCGGAGACGCGGTGCGCGAGGTATTACAGCGCGGCCAGCTGCCTCTAACGCTTGGCGGTGAACACTCGCTTTCCGCCCCGGCTATTGCCGCCGTCCACGGACACTATCCAGACCTGACGGTCGTTCACATCGACGCGCATGGCGATCTGCGCGATGAGTATGAAGGTACGCCTCTCTCGCACGCCTCTATCGAGCGGCGCGTCGTCGACATGGGCATCCCCTTGCTGGAAATCGGCATTCGCAGTTTCAGCCCCGAAGAGGTCGCATTCCTGCGCACCGGACCCGATGTGGCCATCGTCTGGGCCTACCAGATGGCCAGAGGCATTGCCACCATCCCCTGGGAACGGCTCAGTAAACATACCTATGTTACAATTGATCTAGATGCTATCGATCCCAGTGAAATGCCGGCTGTGGGCACCCCCGAACCAGGCGGACTCTCCTGGTACCAGGTGCTCGATCTCTTCCGCGAAATCTGTCGTCGCACCACCGTTGTCGGGATGGACGTCGTTGAACTCTGCCCCATGCCTGGACAGACACGCGCCGATTTCCTGGCCGCCAAGCTGGTCTATAAATTAATTGGCTATCGCTTCTGCTCATAATACAACAACCGCATCGGAGGGGAAGTTATGATCATGCGCTCACAGCGCGCACGCCGGTTCTGCCTGCTCTTCGGCTGCTTCTTGCTCGCGAGCAGCGTCCTGCTGGCTGGCTGCACCAACGCACCACCCAAAACAGCGGAGGTCCCTCATAACGACCCCAGCAGCGGCTCAAGCGAACCGGTCACCTATAGCACCAGTGCGCAGGACGTGATCATACGAACGCTCCACGGCGGTGGGCTACAGGGCTCGCTCTCCCTGAGTCCCCAGATTAGCATCTATGGCGACGGCACCTATATCCTGGGGCTGAACAGGCAGGGGAAACTTGACAGCGATGGTCTCCAACAATTGCTCAGCGACCTGGTAAATACCTATGGAGTGCTTAATTTTAAACGGCAGCAGTTCAACGACATCCCGGATCAGAACGCGACCTTCCTTGAGCTTTCCCTCAACGGCAAAGGCATCGAGCTGGTCTATGGAGCGTTCAGCAACCCTACAGAAACCGAGCAGGACCATGAGGAATATCAACGCCTGGGTGCGGCCATAACCGCCATCAACAACGCGCTCAAAGGCCCCACACAGCCTTACCATGGCTCAAGATATGTGTTGCTGGCCCGTCAGATCTTTCATCTCGATTACACGCAGACAACCCCCTACTGGCCACTGACGGACTACACACTGTCTCAACTGGCGCTCTATGAGTGCGGCGCCGTCCCACCAGATGACACCAGTTCAAACCAGGAAGCAGGCTGCATGAAATATACCATTCCACAGCATGCTGTATTGCTCAATAATAGCCAGTTGCAAGCGCTCCGAACGAGTATGAACAAGCGGTCGCAGGGAACGTTTATAGAATCGGGCAGCGCCTATGAGGTGACGCTGCGCGTCTTGCTACCCGATGAACTGGCCAAAAAGCACCTGGCGATGCTTGGCAGCGCCCAGAGCAACTACAAGGCAGTGCCACTCCAGGAAGGTGCCGTCCCAATCATAACACCCAAACAGTGACGAGCTTATATGCCAGCATATTCGCGAACTAGCCGCGAATATGATATACTACGAGTGACGCGCTCCTCGTACAACACCTGAAACAGGCGCGTTCTTTATTGTACTCAAGGTGAGCAGGTGCGGAAAGACTATGGTAGGCCAGTAACAGAGATCTTGCCGATCTACCACCACTTGTAATGTTCCCCAAACGGTTCAACCGGAAAGGACCCATGACCAAAGAATTCAACAGGCAGCGCAGCAATGGCCCGCGTCCGCCGCTGCGCCACACATCCTCAAACAGATACGAAGGGAGCTCCCCACGTTCCGCACGTCTTCGTCTCAGCCGCGACGTTGTCGATCGCGCCTGGGAAAACGGGGCCCAAAACCGCCACGCGGATTACCATCCCCGCCCCAACCACAAAAATAGCCCGGCCAATGGCCGCAACTCCCAGCATGGCGGCTACCAGCAGCGCAATCGCTTCGGCAACAACCAGGGAGGACAGCCCGATACCTCCTCACAGCAGCCGTTTGAACCTGGCAAGCGCCGCTATAACAGAGGGACACCCGGGACACAAAATGATGGACGCTATAGAGCACCTGCACGAGGAAACTATCGATCTGATTTCGTAGATCGCGACAGACCGCCCTATGATCGCCCCACTGGCGAGCACCGTGGCAGGCCACCCTATGATCGATCCGCTGGTGAACAGCGCGGCTACAACCCCTATCGTCGTGAGAACCGCCGGTACCGCGACCACGGCTCCTACCAGGAAAGAGCACCACGCCGGGCATACGCCGCCGAGCAGTATGAAGGTGACTACGAGCAATTTAACTATAGCGAAGACGCTCCCCCATCCTATCGCCAAAACAGAGGGAAACCACCAGTATACCGCTCGACTCCTCCAGAAGAGTACCATGTCACCAGGCTGCCAGATGGCCG
>JAFMRP010000146.1 GCA_017354095.1 Ktedonobacteraceae bacterium | reverse complement strand
GCATCGACGATGCTGACGAACTGGAGGCGCTGCGCGAGGTTGTCGAGTGGCATGCCAGGCGCACGCGCAGCAAGTGGGCTGAGCGGCTGCTTGACGAGTGGGAGCAGGTTGGCGCGAGCTTCTGGCGCGTGCAGCCACGCGGTACCAGCACCACGGCGCGCGACTTCGTTGGTGCTGGCGACTACGATGGTCAACTGTTGCGGGCTTCGCAACACTAAGATACCCTTCACTTCCATTGTTGTTCCCCACGGGGAAGGGACGGCATCAGCCGCCCCTTCCTTTTTTTGTTGTGAGTGCGGGCTGGTGTTTGGGTTCAGGGGGAGATGGTGATGGCTGGTGGGTTGGGGCCGGGCAGGGGGTAGTGCCAGAGCGTGAGGCCGATTTGCAGGTTGATGGCCGTGATCTCCTGCGTGTGGGTAGAGGGCTGGTTGGGTGTGGCTGTGTTCGCCGGGTCGTTAGTGTTGCTAGCAAGCAAGTAGGCAATACCGTTTTTGACCAGGCTCTGCTGGCTGGTGAAGATATTTGTCGGGTGGGCGGTTTGCTGCTGGCCGGACTGGATATCGATGGAGATGAGCTGGCCGTTGGCAAGGGCGTAGAGCTGCTCATTGACGGTGCCGATAACGCTAGTATTGCAGGTATTGCCGGCGCATTGATCGTTCATGCGCCAGAGTTGATTGCCGCTGCTGGCGTCGATGGCCTCAAGTCCGCCGCTGCGTGGGTTGTCTGGTTGGTGGGCGCTATAGGCGAAGACGATGCCGAAGCCAGGTGGCAGCGAGGGAGATAGCGTATAGCCTTCAACGTTCCATAGTCCCTGGCCATCCTGGTCGAAGGCGTAGACTGTATTGGAGCTGGTATCAGCGGTGGCGGCGGGATCTGGCGCGGCTGGTGTAGAGCCGAGGTAGATGCCCCCGTTAGCAATGTGGATGGTGGTGATGTGTTCATCTGGCTTGATCGTATTGGTCCAGAGATACTGGCCGCTGGCATCGAGCACATAGAGGTGGTTTGCTGCCGTGTCGTAGATGCGGTTGTTGATGACCTGGAAGGGCCAGGTGCTGCCGGGCGTTGGATTCTGTGCCTCGTCGAAGTGCCATAATAGCTTGCCTGATTGTGCCGCGAAAGCAAAGAGGCTATTCTGAGTGGTTTTGGCGTACAGAACGTCGTTGATGATGTGAATGGCCCGGATATAGAGTGTGTGTTCGCTCCAGGTGAGCAAGCCATTCTGGCCGTTGTAGACGGTAAAGTTGGCCGTGGACTGGTTATTGGTGTAGACCAGGCCGGAGGTTACCGTAAGAATGCTGCCATCGGGAGGAGTGAAGTGCCAGAGCTGGCTGCCGCTGCCGGCGCTGAAGGCATAGGCATCGGTGGGGGTCCAGAGATAGATGATGCCTTGCTCGCTGGTAAGCAAGGGCGTAGTGTTGTTCATGTTGAGAGGGCGCTGCCAGAGTCGTGAGCCATCGCTGCTCCTGATCTTAGAGATGGTGTGGCCGTCCGCTATGTAGAGGTTATCGCGCGAAGCTGACGGCGGGACCGGCGTGGGGGTGCCGGCGCCGGGGTGGGTCAGATTGGGATATACCAGGTGCATAATGGCCAGCCAGCTACCGATGATCAGGCCGATGAGCAGGGTAGCGGCCAGCGTGCTGTACAGGCGATAGTGTTTTGATAGCGGGCGTATGACCGGCGAGGTATGGATTGTATTGTGCGGCAGGGTGGATGAGTGATCGCGCCGGTTATCGATGCGCTGCTTTATGTGTTCCAGTGAACGCCGGTCCTGTGAGGATAGTTTGGGGTGGTAGACGCGCCGAAGGGTCGCAACGAGCCGTGCATCTGGCGTCGATTGTTCGGCAGGATGCATGTGAGCGAGCTGTTCAATATGCTCGTCGACCGTTTCCGGTGTGAAGAGATCGTGGTTGTGCTTCATAAATTCTTCCTCCCTACCATTCCTCATAGATGCGGCGCAGCATTTTCATGGCCCGTGAAATGGTCGCGCGTACGGATGTTTCGCGTTTGCCGATAATTTCCGCTATTTCAGCGCTGCGTAAGTTATGGCCGAAGCGAAGTTGTAATACTTCCTGGTATTGTGGTGGCAGGTGCTGTAGAAGGGCCTGCACGCGTGCCTCCTCTTCGCGCTGTAGAGCGGTATATTCGGGTTCCTGTGTTTCATCAGCATAGGCAGTCTCGCTAATTATCTCCAGAGGGGCATGGCGGCGTACTTTCGCGCGCCGGTAGGCATCGATGACTTTGTTGCGAGCCACGCGCCAGAGCCAGGCCGTCTGTTCTTTTTCGCCCAGAAGCTGGAATTTGCGGTCCTCGATGGCCGACAGGAATGTTTCTACCACGATATCTTCCGCATCTTCGCGGTTTGTCACGCGCTGGCGCACGTAGGCCAGGATCGACGCGGCATGACGCTGGTAGAGCACGTCGGTTAGCGAGTCTGCCGGCATGGCTTCTGGTTGATGCATCCTGTCTACAATCCTCTGTTTGTATGGATGAGCGTGTATGGGTTTCTCGCTAAACCATATCGTGCAGGCAAGGAAAAACGTTGCAATGGTAGTGTTATTAGTACTATGTTTCGGCGAAGAAGCGTTCGACATCGCGCAGACTGGAGGTGCGGTGGGCCGGTGGCAGCGCGCCGATTACCAACTTGCCATAGCCTTTTGTGTGCAGGCGGGTGTCGAGAATGGCCATCACGCCGCGATCTTCGCGGGTGCGCAGCAGGCGGCCAAGGCCCTGCTTGAGGCGCAGCACCGCCTGGGGCAGCACATAGGTGCCGAACCAGTTCTCGCCGGCGGCCTTCATCTGTGAGACGCGAGCTTCGTGTACCGGGTCGTCGGGTGGATCGAAAGGTAGTTTGTCGATAACAACCAGTGAGAGGGCATCGCCAGCGATATCGACGCCTTCCCAGAAGCTTTTCAGGCCGAAGAGCACGGCCCCTTCCTCCTCTCGGAAGCGGCGGGTGAGTTCGAGGCGGGTCATGTCGCCCTGCTTCAGGAGTGGGAAATTGAGGTGAGGCGCCATCAGCTCGTAGGCGCGGTCCAGCATGCGTTTGCTGGAGAAGAGCAGGAAGGCGCGGCCACGTGAGAGTTTGACCAGGCGATACATCTCGCGCGCGATGGATTTCATGTAGTCGTCCGCGCCATCGCCGAAGGCGGGGGCGGGCAGGTCGCGTGGCAGATAGAGCAGGGCGTTGCGCTCATAGTCGAAGGTCAGGGGGAGGATGCGTTCCAGCACATCGTCGCGCTCGACGGGATCGAGGCCAGTGCGGCGGCGAAAGTAGACGAAGTTCGGACCTTTCTGCGTCGGTTGGGTTGTGCCGGGGCTGACCGTAGCCAGCGTTGCCGAGGTGCAGATCACGTTGCACTTCTGGAAGAGTTTCTCTTTGAGCCAGCTGGTAACATCGAGCGGCGCGGCCGAGACCTGCAGGTGTGTATTGTGGCGTCCGCCGCCTTCCGCGCGCTCAACGTAGTAGACGCGTTTGTCGGGTTCCGCCACGGAGAAGACGGTGCGGATATCCTCGGCCAGATTCTGGGAGCGCTTGAGCAGTTTATCATAAAGCTGAGATTCTTTATCGGGCATCTCTTTGGGGCGATTCTGGCGCAGCGAATCGGTCAGATCGGAGACCATAGAGGCCAGTTTCAGGCCTTCCTGCAGGGGGGTATCGAGGTTCGCGCGGCCTTTTCGCCCCAGGTCGATAGTATATTCCAGGCTGGCCCAGGTAGTCTGGGCCGTCTGCATGGTCGCGTCTTGCAGTTGCACCTTGCTATAGTCTTTGAGCATGCGCTGGGCAAGCAGGGTAGTGATGCGGTTCGGGCTGACTGTGATAGTGAAGGCGCGTGTGGCCTCTTCTTCCAGGTGGTGGGCTTCGTCGAGCACGATCACGTCGCGTTCGGGCAGCAGGAAGCCGCCGATGGCGGCATCGAGCAGCAAGAGGGTATGGTTGACAACGATAATCTGGGCCATCTCGGCGCGTTCGCGCATTTTGCGCACGTAGCAGTCGCTGAAGAAGCTGCACTTGCTCCAGGCGCACTGGTCGCTATCGGTGGCCACGCGTCCGCGCACATCGGAGGGGAGCTGGAAGCCCAGCGTTTCAAAGTCGCCGTTGAAGGATGATTCATCGTCGCTGGAGTCCTGGATGACTTCGAGCAGATGCTGGAACTCCTCGTTGCGGGTGAAGTGCTGCATGCCGACGCGTTCGCTCTCGACGCGGTCCAGGCAGACGTAGTTGCTGACGCCTTTGACCAGGGCGGCAGTAAAGGGCTGGATGTGCTGCTGGATGAAGGGGATATCTTTATAGTAGAGCTGTTCCTGTAAGGCTTTGTTGGCGGTGCTGACCAGGGCGACGCGGCCTGAGCGTACGATAGGAAGCAAGTAGGCAATCGATTTGCCAGTCCCGGTACTGGCCTCTATGATGGCGGGGGTGCTCTGGCTGAGGGAGGTGGCGACGATGCCGGCCATTTCGACCTGGGGTGGGCGTTCTTCGTAGCCGGGCAGGCTGCGCGAAAGCACGCCGCCCTGGCGCAGGTCGGTAGTGACGACGGATTGCAGGCGCGATTCGCCGAAGATGCCGGCTGGACGCGGAGTGGGCGTCGGTGTGGATGGTGGAGCGCCGGCAGCTGGTTGAGATGATGTGTCGTTCCGGGCTTCGTGGAAGACCTGCGCTACCAGCTGGTCTACCCGCTGATCCAGGTTGGCCGCTGCTGGCTCACTGGTCTCGCTGCTCGTAGTTGTTGTCTGGCTTGTTGATTCGGCGGAGTGGTTGGTTCCGTTGTTTTGTGGCGTGGGTTGTGCTCCGTTGCGCTGTCCAAGGGGAGGGAGGACAAAGCGGACGGGCTGGGGTGTTGAACGTACAGTGAAGCCGATCAAGGCGCTCAGATAGCCGTCTGCGAAGGCCTGGGTGTGGGGGTAGCGCTGGCCGGGGTTGGTGGAGAGAGCTCGCAGGAGCACCTGCTCTACGGCGGGCGAGATGGCTTCATTCAGGTCGTGTGGCGTGGGAAATGGCTGCTGTTGTAGCTGGATAAGTTCCTGGCGGTCGGTGGTGGCGAAGGGGAGCTGGCCGCAGAGCCATTCGTAGATCATAACGGCCAGGGCGTACTGGTCGCTGGCGCTGGAGGGTTCGCCGCGCAGTTGTTCTGGCGACATATAAGGAAGGGCGCCGGCCTCTTCATCCTGGCCGGGCAGGGCGAAGCCGCCCAGGCGCAGGTCGTTGCGCTCTCCTATGACGATGGCGGCCGGGTGCAGATTGCCGTGCAGAATATTATTCAGGTGGGCGTAGTGGAGCGCGCTAGCGATGGGGGAGAGGGTGCGTTTGACCTCGTCGGGCGCGAGTCGCTGGCCGGGCGAGATGCGCTGGCTCAATAGCCCGCCGGGGATGTATTCCATGACGAGGTAGGCGTGATCGCCGTCGAATCCGGCATCGAGCGTGTCGATGATGTCGCGACTTTTGAGCTTTTTGAGTTGTTTGGCGTAGAGTAAGAAGGCTTCTTTGGCCTCGTTGGTGGTGTAGGGCCGGCGCAGCCTTTTAATTGCGATGTTTTTATTGCGCTGCTTTGAGCGATAGATCTCGCCTGTAGAACTTGTGTGGAGCAGGCCGGTCAGGCTGTACTGGCCGATCTGCTGAAGCTCTACCTCTGCCATCGTTCTCCCCCCGAAGTTGAACATGCGTTGTATACGAGGTGAAGTATAACACACCAGGAGTGGCTTGAACAATGTTTCAGTTTTGCTTTAAGATTCTCGGGGACTTCTCCTCTTGTCCAGCCCACCAACGCTGAGTCTCTTGTCCAGACGGCCAACGGCGCTGGCGCGCCTGGCTGCGCCCAGGCCGTCTGCAAGGAATCTGGCGCAGCTAGCTTCGCTCAGGCGGGCTGCAAGGCACCCCCGCGCCCCCAGGCAAGGGGTCCCGCTTGTTCTGCGAGGAAGTGCCCGAGAATTTTTTGGGAATCGATGTAAAAAACCCTTCACATCCTTCACAGCAGCTCCCCAGGCCGCTTCAGACCCTTCACCGATCCTTCACCACCCCTTCACATCCTTCACAGCACCCAGTACATGACACAAGACGTTTGAGGGAAGCTGCTTCTGGAGCGGGCTGAGGATAATTCTTCATTGATTGTGCTGAATGTGTATTGGAGTATGTGTATGGTGATCGAGAGGTGTTGATGTTGCTATGGGATCTCTGGCTGTGCGTGTAGAGAAGAGGGTTGGGGATGGCTGGGCGCATAGGGACCTCCGAGCGTTGCTAATTTGCCTGCATTATGATAATGCTACAAAGGACGCACTACAGGAATGGAGATCTGGGTATTCAGTGTTATATAGATCCTATTATGGATTATAACATAATTCAGTGAATTTTTCAAGAGCTTATGGATATTATTGGTGAATCCGTATATAGATGCGTTATGATGTATGTGAGTAGTGACGAGGGCGCGAGAATTTGCGGGAATGTAGCCCAGGGTGGTGTTGCGAGATTCATGAGGGAAGGAGGCAGAGGGCAAGAAGGGCAGCCTCAAGGGCCCCGCCTCTCCACTCCCTGCCCCTACAGATCCGTCGTGGCCTCTCCCCACCAGGTTTCGATGGACTCTCTGTGGTTGGGATGGGTTTTGGTCCTACTTGACAGAGGGGGAGTCTCGGGGTATATTAGTGTATATAGGACACTAAGTACCTGCAGGAGTGGATAAGGAGTCAGGTGAGGCAGCACCTGTACAATATATTACACGAAATCGTGTGGTTTGTCGAGTGTGTCATCGAGGAACTCCTGCTTGGGCAGGAATCTGGTGAATGTAGGAGTAATTTATGGAAGAGCAGGGTACGTCCGTCGGCAATAATATGCAGGGGCGTTTGCGGGTGACGAAAGAGGCGGAGGAGCATCATTATGATGTCAGCAAGTATGAGCGTCCTTCAGTAACGATTGATGTCGTGATGATGAGTTTGCGCCAGCGTGATTTGCAGGTTCTGCTCATCAAGCGGCGTTCGTGGCCGTTTGAGGGGATGTGGGCCATTCCGGGTGGTTTTGTGAACATTGACGAGTCGCTGGAGGATGCCGCCAAGCGTGAGCTGCAGGAAGAGACCGGGGTGCAGGATGTTTATCTAGAGCAGCTTTATACTTTTGGAGATCCGGGGCGCGATCCACGTACGCGTGTAATTACGGTGGTTTATTTTGCGCTGCTCGATTCTGAGCGTTTGCAGGTATCGGCGGCGAGCGATGCCGCGGACGTGGGCTGGTTCTCGGTGTATGATCTGCCGCCGCTGGCTTTTGATCATGAGAAAATTTTGCAGTATACGCTGGGGCGTTTGCGAGGCAAGCTGGATTACACGACGATCGCCTTTAATCTGCTGCCGGAGCGCTTTACGCTGCGTGAGCTGCAGCGGGTGTACGAGATTATTTTGCATAAGAAGATGGATAAGCGTAATTTCCGTAAGAAGATTCTCTCGACAGGTATTCTGGAGGATACGGGGGCCAAAAAGATGGAGGGGACCCACCGTCCGGCGCGTCTGTATCGCTTCAACCCGGCGGCCGAGTCCCAGCTCTAGCTGGTCTGTATACACAGGAGGGAAGACCTATTATGGCTAATACAGGATTGCCGAGCAATTTTCTGGAGCAGGCGACGCAATTTCTCGCCGCGTTGGAGGTATGGGAGCGCGATCTGCCCACGATCGAGTGGCGCGATCTGGCGATCGATGCGCAGCATGGCCAGGTGGCTCTATTCAGCGTAGATATGATCAATGGTTTCTGTCATGAGGGCGCGTTATCCAGCCCGCGCGTGGAGGGTATCATACCGGCGGTAGTCAAGACGTTTCAGGGTGCGTATGCCAGTGGGGTGCGCAACTTTATCCTGGCGCAGGATTGTCATACGCCCGAGTCAGTTGAGTTCGCGGATTTTCCACCGCACTGCCAGCGCGACAGTGACGAGGCCGTCACCATTCCTGAGCTGGTCAGCCTGCCATTTTCGGATCTTTTTACCGTTGTAACAAAGAATTCGCTGAACGCGTTTCATGGTACGAATCTGGGAGCCTGGCTGGATGCGCATCGCGATCTGAAGGCTGTGGTGATAGTGGGTGACTGTACCGATCTATGTGTGCATCAGATGGCGCTGCACCTGAAGCTGTATGCCAATGCGTATAATCTCAAGATGCGCGTGATCGTGCCGGCGAACGCGGTGCAAACGTATGATCTACCGGTTGAGACGGCGCGGCAGGTGGGGGGTCTACCACACGATGGTGATACGCTGCACCTGTTGTTCCTGTATCATATGCGTTTGAACGGGGTGGAGGTGGTGCGGGAGGTTGTGTAGGTGATGGATGGTTAGGGATCGTTGGTGCGCGTGAGCCGGCCACCCGCAAGGGGTGGCCTTACATATCCTGGGGCACGGTTTAGGCCGGATTCAGGCGGGCGGTGCAGTAAGAGATCTGTGAGGGGGACCAGCCGATGGAGTCGATGCGGGTGCCGGGTGGTGTTTCGAGCAGGGCGCCTTCGGACGGCAGGGGGAGGTTGTTTTGTGGGTCCCAGAGAGTGGGGAGGGGTTCGCTTTGCTGGCTGCGCTCGTGCGAAACGTGGATGGGATAGAGGCGGCGTGTGTAGGCGTCGAAGGGATGGCGCGGCACGTGCAGGACCTCGTGGCGCCAGATAATGTGTGAGTTTTCCTCCGCGTATTCCTCGGCCTCCTCTTCGCCGGCTGAGGAGGAGTAGAGCATCAGGGCGAATTGACGAGCCTCCTGGGGGGTGAGCATAACGCGTTCGACGTGATGGCCGATGGGAGTGAGGGCAGCCAGGATCTGGGAGCCGTGATGCAGCAGGCGGCGCAGCCAGAGCGGAGC
>JAFMRP010000842.1 GCA_017354095.1 Ktedonobacteraceae bacterium | reverse complement strand
GCTGTTGGAAGCCCGGCAGGGCAAGACCGCCGACCCCTATATTGCGGCAGCCCGTGACGAGGTCGATGCCTTGCGCAGCAAACTGGTGGCCAAAACGGAGCAGGTCCATACCTGTTCCCTCTACCTGCTGACGCGTGCCGAGAGCGCTCCCACGTTACGTGTGCGCGATCAGAAGGTGGCCCAGCACCTCAAAAGCCTGGAACTGCATCATGTGGCCCTGGAATATGAACATCTGCACGCCTGGCGCTCCTGTGTGGATGGACGAGATCTGCTCCGTCGGGCACGCAAGCTAGATACCTCCACCCTTGCCTGCAGCTTCCCTTTCTGCTCCAGTAACCTGTCGACCGAAAGGGGGGCGCTGGTCGGATTGACCCCCGCTGGTGGCCTGGTCGTGATCGATCCCACCTCCAGCCAGTTGGAGAATGGACATGAACTGGTGTTTGCCAAAAGTGGCTCGGGCAAATCCTTCTACGAGAAGCTCGGGCTCATGCGTCACCTGCTGCTGGGCATGGAGGGGATCGTGATTGATCCCGACGATGAATTTGGGCGCATCTGTGACCATTTTGGGGGCACGCACATCACGCTCTCGCCGGGACAACTGCACATCAACCCCTTTGATCTGGGCCATCTCCAGCATGAGACCAGCACACTCAAAGAGAAGGTGGAGGATCTGCTGGTGCTCTTTGACCTGTTACTGGCAGAAAAAGATCCAGGGGTACTGCCACAACGAGAGCGCAGTTATCTGCACAAGATCATTACCCGCGCCTATGCAGATCATGGCATCCTTCCCGATCCCAGTACGCATGATCGACCGGCACCGAATATGCACGCCATCTACGATATGATTCTGCACGATGGTGATCCACTGGGCCTGGGGGATCGGCTCCTGCGGCATCTGGCGGCCTTTCCCGAGACCACCGATGTCCAACTGGAGAATCCACTCGTGGTGTTCAATCTCAAGCGGTTGAAGCACGCCTCCGAGGAGATGCTACGCATTGGGCTCTATCTCATCATCGAGTTGGTGTGGGGCGTGGTGCGCCGTGAGCGCACACCCAAACCTCGGTTGTTGCTCATCGATGAAGCCTGGGTGCTCATGGAGTTCCTGGAAGGAGGGAATTATCTGGCGAGACTGAGCCGGCAGGCCCGCAAGGAGAATCTGCACCTGCGGATGGTGACGCAGAATGTGAGCGATTTTTTAGCCAGCAAGGCGGGGCAAACGATCCTGCTCAACGCGGCGATGAAGGTCCTGCTGCATCATGATGCTACAGCCCTGGAGACGCTGAGCCGTGCCTTCCAACTGTCGGAGGAGGAACGTCGCTTTCTGGAGACGGCACCCAAGGGACAAGGACTGTTTTTCTGCCGCTCCAGCCATGTGCCGATCATGGTCGTGGCCAGTGACGACGAATACCACCTGGCCAATACCGACCCCAACCAATTGTTGCTCGAAGCACACCTGCGTCAAGACGACCAGGAGGAAGCGTTTGCCCAAGAGACTCAAGAAACCATCGCGGCAGAAGAGCACCGCGATGCCTTCACGGTGCTCTTCCCACAGGTTTACGCTCCCCATCACGGGGAGGCCCAGGCAGCAGAAGAGGAGTAACACGATGTCTACACAGCCAAAAGCCCAGGCGGACAGGTCCTGGGTGTCACCGCATCGGCGTGCGGCTCGGCGCTGGCTGGCCCAACTGGTGCCCAGTGCGCAGGAAGCACGCGATCTCACTGCACTCGCTACCGGTATGAGCGGCCTGGCGATGCGCCACCAGGCGATTGCTCTGGAACTGGCCGCGCAAGCCTCGTCCGTGGGGGTACAACGCCGTTTTCTCGTGCGAGCGCAGACGCTGGAAGGACAGACACACGTTCTCTCCCAGGTGCGGGCTCAGTATCCACAGGTGCAGGTACATACGCTGACGGCTGAGGACGACCCGCTGTTCCTGAAAACCCAGGAAGCGGTCAGTTGCGTGGAGCTGCGTTTAGGAGCGCCGTCCTATCTGCCACTGCGCATCTGGCAACGGCAGGCCCTCGATGAGGAAGGCACTGATCCTCTGCTCAATGTGCTGGCCGCGCTCAATACGCTGCCAGTCAACCACCGGGCGGTGGTGCAGCTCGTGCTAACGCCGGCATCTGATCAGTGGTCGCGCCGTGCGCAACGGTTTGCACAGGCCTCCCCTTTGGAGGAGGAGCGTTTTCAACGTCAGTTGCTCACACGCGCTCGGCCCCGCACGACGAATCTGATCGAACATGGCATGTTTTTGGAAGGTCTGGGACTGGCGCTGCTCGTCGTGCTGCTCTTTTCCTGGCTGTGGGTACCATTGCAGCACCTGATCCCGGTCTGGGTCTGGCAGGCAGTTTCGGCCTTGATACAAGGACAGACCACGGCTCTTGCTCCCTGGCAGTGGGTACAACTGGGCCTTGGCATGGTGGTGCTGCTCGCTGCGCTGGTGGTAATCGGACTGCTGGGTGCCACGGTGAGGAAGGGGCTGGAGGGAGGATGGCGTCCGACCAGGATCTATGACCCGGAGCTGGTACGACAAAAAACGGAACGAGTGGCCTATCGCGCCACCCTGCGCCTCTATGTGCTGGGGCCACAGTCCCATAAGCAGGCCACTCCCACTGACACGGCGGTGCACACGCTGGCGCGTCGCGATCGCCTCGCCGCCGCGTGGACATCCGTACGCTTGGGGCTGCGCCGTTCCTGGTGGCAAGCGCTTCCAAGGCATTTTCGCCATCTGCTCCCTCAAGGGACACAGTGGATGCAGGCTCGCTGGCTCCTTCTGCAAAGGCGGCATCAGGCCACGAACGCCCGTCGTCTGGTGCTTGCCCGGCTGGTCACCGCCTATCGTGCCTATCACCTCGCCTCAGGGAATTTCTTTGTTCCGCGGCGAGTCCCACGGTGGCGAGCACAGTATCGACTTGCCCCGCAGGCGCCCGTTCGCCTGGTGCGAACCCGGTGGTGGCATCCCGATTACCTCACGCCGGAGGAGGTCGCTTCGCTCTATCATTTGATCCAGGCCGACCTGCGTCACCTCTCCTTCGTTGAACGCACCCGTGCGCGCACCTTGCCCGTCCCCTGGGTGCTGGCCACTTCCACTGACGAGCAGGCCATTGGGATCAACGAGCACGCAGGCGTGTGCACGCCCGTACGCTTCCCTGAAGGAGGCTTGCACTACAATACGTTGGCTCTGGCCGGTACGGGCAAGGGGAAAAGCAGCCTGTTTGCTCACCTGGCCCGTGTCCTGTTGGCCGATCCACTCCGGCGGGGGATGGTCTTGGTCGATCCACATGGCGATCTCTCCCTGGTCTTCCTGGGGTGCATCCCCCAGGCCCGGCGCGATGAGGTGGTTTACCTCAACCTGGCTGATACGGCCAAT
>JAFMRP010000841.1 GCA_017354095.1 Ktedonobacteraceae bacterium | reverse complement strand
CCAGCCACCAAACCCACGGGAAGCGAGGGCGCGCTGCTATCTCCTGGTTGCACTCCCGAAGGGGCTGATATGCTCTGTTTATTTTCGCTCGATGGCGCGGGCGATGATTTCGGAGATATCTTCAATTTGCATTTTCTCCTCGGCTTCTACGCCTTTGACGCCATCCTCGAACATGGTAATGCAGAAGGGGCAGGCAGCGGCCAGGACTTCAGCCTCGGTTTCCAGAGCCTCGTTGACGCGGGTCTGATTGACGCGCTTGCCGATCTTCTCCTCCATCCAGACGCGGCCACCGCCGCCGCCACAGCAGAAGCTGCGGTTATGGTTGCGGCGCATTTCAGTGACGCCATTGCTGTTGAGCACATTGAGCACGCGGCGCGGCTCCTCGTAGACGTCGTTGTAGCGTCCGATGTAGCAGGGATCGTGGTAGGTGAGCTTGCGCTTGTCGAAGCCTTCGGGCAGGCGCAGCTTCTCGTCTTGCAGCAGCTTGTCGATGAAGACGGTGTGGTGAAGCACTTCGTAGTCACCGCCGAGCTGCGGGTACTCGTTTTTAATGGTGTTAAAGCAGTGTGGGCAGGCCGTGATGATAGTACGGTGTTTCGAGACGCTGCCATTGTGACCGTTGAGATCGGCTTTGCCGAAGCCATAGCCATTGAGCGTTTCGATATTTTGTTGGGCCTGCATCTGCCACAGGTATTCATTGCCGATACGCCTGGCCGGGTCGCCGGTACAGGACTCCTCGGGGCCGAGAATAGCGAAATTGACATTGGCGGCCTTGAGGATTTTTGCCACGGAGGTCGCGACCTGCTGGTTGCGCCGGTCGAAGGAGCCCATGCATCCGACCCAGTAGAGCACATCAGCGTTGGGGTTCTCTGCCATCAGGGGGACGCCCAGGCCGGCAGCCCACTCGGCGCGTTTATCGTTGCTGATCTCCCAGGGATTGCCGTTGCGCTCAATGTTGTTGAAGAGCGAAGTGACTTCGGGTGGGAAGTCGCTCTCCTCCATGACCAGCGAGCGGCGCATATCGACGATCTTTGGCACGTGCTCGATATTGACGGGGCAGATCTCCATGCAAGCCATACAGGTGGTGCAGGCCCAGAGCGCGTCCTTTGAGATGATGCCGCCGATCATTGGCTCGTGGTGGGCCTCGCGCTCGGTCTCGGTTTTGTCGGCGCTGACGCCAGCGACGCCCAGTTTGCTATACAGGTTTTTCTGTCCAAGGATATCATCACTGTGGACAAAGAGTGCCTCTTTGACGCCCAGGATGATTTCTTTGGGGAAGAGTGGCTTGCCGGTGTTGGTGGCGGGGCAGACGGTGTTGCAGCGTCCGCACTCGGTGCAGGCATAGCCATCCAGCAATTGTTTCCAGGTGAACTGTTCGGGTTTCGAGACGCCGTAGTCCTCGCGCTCCTCCAGGTTCTCGATCAGTGGCAGTTCGCCTTTGGGTTTGTAGTTGCTGAAGAAGACGTTGAAAGGCGTGGCCATCAGATGCAGGTGTTTCGAGCGCGGCAGGTAGATCAAGAAGCCCAGCACGACGCCGATGTGGAACCACCAGAAGGTGCGGTACCAGAAGATGTTCTCGGACTGGTTCAGGCCGCTGAACCAGGGGCCAAAGTAAGCGCCGAGGGGTGTCCAGGTGGCTCCGTTGCTCGCGGCATAGTCGAAGGCTTCCACGAAGGCCAGTGTCAGGATCACCAGGAAGATCAGGCCCAGGATGATATAGCCATCCCAGGGGCCATGCAGGAAGCTGTCGAGCTGTTTGGGGCGGAAGACGGCGCGGCGCACAGCGAAGAGGACCAGGGCGAGCGCGACGAAGATGACGAACGCATCGAGCACGGTGGCGAAGGTAGGGTTATCGCCGAGCAAGGGCAGGCTGGTGTTAAACGCGCCAAGGAGCAGGTTCAGCAGGCCGAACTGGATGACGATAAAGCCCCAGAAGGTAAGGAAATGCGCGATACCGGGGATGGGGTCGCGCAGCACGCCGCGTTGACCGAGGACGCCCAGCATGAAGCTGCCGATGCGATCATCGATGTGATCCGTTCGGTCTTCGGGCTGTGCTTTTAAGAGCAGCCTGACCAGTTTGCGAACGCGGGTGCCAAAGAGGACCAGCGCGCCGACAAAGATCAGGACAAAGATGCTGGTGCCGATCCATCCCCCGGTCGGTGAGATGGCAGGGGGAGTCATACGTTTGCCTCCATTGGTAAGGGCGCAGCACTGTGCGCCCGCTATGACACGGAGATCGGGCAGGGCGGCGCTCCAAGTTCCTCGTTGGGAGGGTGGTGGAGGGCTGCCGGGTAGACCGCGTCCCGTCGTTTTAGTTTATGCTTTGCGCCGTTTGACCTCTTCCGTCAGCTGGGGGAGGATGGTCAGGGCATCGCCGACGACACCATAGTCAGCGATGGAGAAGATGGGCGCATGTTCATCTTTATTGATAGCGACAATATATTTTGAGCCTTTCATGCCGGCCAGGTGCTGGATGGCGCCGCTGATGCCGCAGGCGATATAGAGCGTGGGTTTGACAGTTTTGCCTGTCTGGCCGACCTGGTAGCTGTAGGGCAGCCAGCCGGCATCGACAATAGCGCGAGTGGCGCCTGGAGCGCCGCCCAGGGCGGTGGCAAGCTCCTCAACGAGTTTGAAGTTTTCGGCTTTGCCCAGGCCGCGTCCGCCGCTGACGATCACGCTGGCATCTTCGAGGGCCGGGCCTTCGCTTTCGACCGTCACGGTCTCCAGTACTTTGATGGTTTGCGACTGAGCGTTGATGGAGACGTCAAGTGTCTCGATCTCGGCGGTGCGGCCCGCGAAGTTCTCGACGCTAAAGGCCTTTGGGCGCACCATAACGATGCCTGTGTCGCTGCCAGGATGGGTGGCTGTGACGACGGTTTCGCCGCCCCAGGGTACTGTCACGGTCAGGGTATCGCCATCGTAGGCCAGGTCAGTGGCGTCGGTGATCAGGCCCAGGCTGTGGCGCGCGTTCAGGCGTGCCGCGATATCGCGTAGATCATAGGTAGTGGCGAGCAGCAGCAGGTCGGGTTTGTGCTGTTGCAGCAGCCTGCTGAGAGTTTCCAGGGCGGGCAGGGTTAAATAGTTGTCGTAAGCGGTATCGGCGTGAACGTAGACCTTTTCCGCGCCGTAGGCACCCAGGTCGGGCGCCACTTCAGCGGCGGCGGCTCCAAGCACGATGGCCTCGGCCCGGCCAAGCCTGGCGGCCTTGCCCAGGACTTCCAGCGATGAGCGCTCGGGGGCGCCATTTTCTAGCTCGACCAGTACCCAGATTGTTTTTGACATATCTTCCACCTCCTAAAGTAGCTGGTAGCGTTGCAGGAAGTCTGCAATGTTCTGGGCCGCGTTGCCGTCGTCTTTAACGACCTGACCA
>JAFMRP010000145.1 GCA_017354095.1 Ktedonobacteraceae bacterium | reverse complement strand
AGCAAAGGTCGAGTTGCTCACCTCGCCATCCAGCGCCACCACCTTGCTATTGGCTGACCCCAGCGCCTTGAGCGCGTCCCCATACGCCTTACGCGTGGCTACCTGCTCTTTGACCGGATAATGCGGAAGCTCCAGCGGTGTCTCTGCCGCGGTCGGCAGCGGCTTATCGCTAGTGGGTTTCTGCACCGGGAATACCATACTGCGCGCGTGCGGCAGGAGCTCCTGCATAGCCGTCGCTTCCTGCTCCCTGTTCAACGCCTTGCCATGCCAGCCATTGACATTCTCCAGGAACGAGACCCCCTTCCCTTTCACCGTCTTCGCGATGATCATCGTGGGAGCATCATTAGCCCGGGTAGCCTCGGTGTACGCCTTGTCGATCTCTTCATAGTTGTGACCATCAATCACAATGGACTTCCAACCAAAGGCTTTCGCCCGCTGCGCGTAAACTTCCGTATTCCAGCCCCATTCCGTCTCACCGCGCTGGCCCAGCCGGTTGCAGTCAAGAATACCAACCAGGTTATTCAACTTGTAAAAACCAGCCTTGTCCAGCGCTTCCCAGATCGAGCCCTCGGCCATTTCGCTATCGCCAAGCAATACCCAGACATGATAGGGCAACTGGTCCAGATATTTGCCGGCCAGCGCGACACCTACACCTATCGGCAATCCCTGACCCAACGATCCGGTCGCGACATCAACCCAGGGGAGAGCAGGCGTTGGATGGCCCTCAAGGCGACTGCCAAACTTGCGCAGCGTAAGCAACTCCTCATCGCTAATCGCTCCAGCAGCCTTGTACACCGAATAAAGCAATGGAGAGGCATGGCCCTTAGAGAATATGAGGTGATCATTATGAGGATTCTCAGGATGGTCGAAATCGTAATGCAGATGGCTGATCATCAGTACGGCCATTAAGTCCGCCGCCGACATCGAGGAGGTAGGATGCCCCGATCCAGCCTCAGTTGTGCAGCGAATACTATCCACACGCAGCTGCTGCGCAAGATTCACCCACTGCTGCTGTACCTGAGATGAGGTTTGCGTCGTTGTCATAGTCGCTCCTCTTATTATTGCACAATCACACAAAAAGTCTATCTCCGTCCCGTACAGATCCTACTTCATTGTATGGCCTGCGCCAAAGAACGGCAAGCAGAACGGTGTTTAAGAGGTCGCTTCAGGCATTTATAATCACAGCCTTGACGGCATCACCAGGCTGTGCCACCAGGCGAAACGCTCCCGCGGCATCTGTCAATGAGAAGCGATGGGTGATCAATGTATCCGCTGCTATCCTGCCCTGTCGCAGCAGGTCCAATGCCTGGCGCGTCTCATAGGGACCGGCGGAATAGCTTGTACGCAGGGTTATCTCTTGAAAGAATAGCTGGTGTGGTGTGATGGGAATAGTCTCAGTGGACGGCGGAGGCGCGAAGAAGAGCACCGTCCCCCCGGGCCCGGCAAGCTCCAGCCCCTGCGCCATAGCAGCCGGTTTAGACGGTGTCACAATCACAATATCTGGCTTGCGCCCATCGTTATACTCCTGGATCTGAGCGAGCAGCGGCGCAGCCTGGGGATCAAAAACAATATCAGCCCCCATCTCCAGAGCACGCTGGCGGCGATAAGCAATAGGATCAACGCTCATTACACGAGCAGCACCACGCAGCCGCGCCAGCTGCCCGAGCATCAAGCCATTGCTGCCCGCACCCAGAATGAGCACACTATCACCCGGCTGGACAGCCGCCCTGTCAATCCCCCGAATACAACAGGCCAGCGGCTCAATCAACGTCCCATGTTCAAAGGATAGCTCATCCGGCAGAAGCAGCACATCGCGCTGCACATTCGGAGCAGGCACGCGGATGTACTCGGCCAGGCCACCAGGATAGAGCCGCGTCCCACGAAAGGTCGCGCACTGCGAAAACGAGCCGCGCTGGCAGAAGTGACAGACCATACAGGGGACATGATGATGCACAAAAACATGCTGGCCCACACGAAATGGCTCCGCCCCCTCACCCACCGCGACCACCACTCCAACCGGCTCGTGGCCAGGATAGAGCGGCGCGCGCGGGCGCATATACCACTCCATCACATCGCTGGCGCAAAGACCGCAGGCCCGCATCTGCACCAGCAATTCGCCCGTTCCGATCTCCGGCACAGGCTGCTCCACAATGCGAATATCATCATTCGCGTGATACTCAACAACACGCATCTATCTCACCTGTTCGCCGGAACAACGCAGAGAAAACCAAAGGGCTCCTCGCCAAGTGTAAAAAACTGGTGTACCTCATTGCCAGCAATATAAACGACATCGCCGGCCTCCAGCTCGTGCTCCTCGCCAGCAAGGCACAAACGCGCGCGACCGTGCAAAACATAGACACCATGGTCATGCGCATGCTGGTCAAGCGAGGTATGCCCACCCGGCTGGACAGCAAAATAGCGCATATGAAAATGTGGCGAACGCTCGTCATGACCAACCAGTATCTGGCGCGTAGCATGCAGCGCTCCGCTGTTCTCCGGCCCGTACGCGCGCAGAGAAACGCCTTCCCAGCGCAGTTCCCCCCCCTCTGAAGCGGCACGCCTGTGAATAACCCCCATAAGCTCCTTCTTCTCCATCTCTCAACAAAAACGGGCCGCGACTCGCGCCAGCAACCCGGGATACTCTCTCGCTCCAATTGTAGCATACCCGGCCCACCGAACCATCAAGCACGCCGCGTCCACAGAATCGGCCCCCCGCTCAACGCAAAAGCGTTCCCGGTAGAGCTGCTGGACGGCTTGGGCAATGCCTTCTGCATCGTGGGAATGGGCGCAGCACCACATACATTTGCCGGCTGATTACCAGTCGCGACACAAAGGGCCGCCGTAAGATAGTTGGCGGAACCAAGCATGTCGCGCGCGATATCACTATTCGTATCCTTCAGCTGATCGATAACATCCTGATAGGAATGACCAGAGAGCACATCAGATGAGAAATACGCCCCTACCGAAACCTGCTGGTTAGCGATATCGATAAACGGAATTTTTTTGTCGGCCTGATCCTTGTCCACGTACGGCGGCTGGCCATACTTGTCGTATACCTGCTGCTGCGCCCCGGTCATCTGGTCCAGCAGATGCGGCTGTGGCTGTTGATTATCGGTCGTTTCCAGGGCCACAAGATCAACATACTGGCTGGTGTAGGATGATTTATGAAAAGTAAATGTGACAATGTGTCCCTCGGCCGAGACCACCCGGTCCAGGTGGTCGAACTTGCCAAAACGGCTAAGAGCGATGGCAACGGCCCAGCGCTGGACCGCGCAATTCGCACAGTATTCACCACCAACATAAAAAAATTCTGGCCGTCCATGCGGTCCCTTGAGCAAAGGAGCATCTTTGACAGCATGCATGACGCTCGCGACGGTCACGCTGCCTGGACCAACAGTGCTCAACAGCTGTGGATCAACCGTAGCCACAGCCTGCAGCGCCCTGTCTTCCCCTCTGCGCTGCGCACTATCCTGCTGTAAACGCACAACCAGAAAAGCACTGACAGCAACCACAACCAGTGTAATGACGCTCCCGATGAAAATCCACGACCGGCGCTTCCCGCGCCGCGGCATCCCCAGGCTCTTACGCACTCTGATGTTCTGAGTGCCGTCCGCCAGCTGCGGCGACTTCTGTTGCGCCTCTACCCGTGGCTTCTGCTGCACCTCTACCTGCGTTCTCTGCTGTACCTGTGACTGTTGCTTTTGCTGCGCCCGCGCTTTGTTCTGTTTCGTCGCACGCTGCTTTGCTTTCGCCATTCAGACAACCCCCTGTTACAAAAATCTAACCAGAGCTTGCACCGCATTGTACCATTTTCTGTTCCCCTATGGGGAGTACATTTCTTTCCGGGCCGTCTGCTCATTACACCCGTTATAGCCCATTCCGGCTACCTGTCTCTATACCTCTTACAGCCCAGTCCCATCACCTGGCCTGATGTTGCCCACCAGCAGATGTGCCAGAACGGACGCTATCGGAGAGCCAAGACCCGTCACTGCATCCCAACCAGGACCAGCAGTAAATCCAGGAATAGTCATCTTCGTGATAGGGCTGGCCGGAATGGTAAACGTATTATCGCCGCTGGTAATATCATGGAAGGCGCTGGCATATAACGGGCTACTCCCAATACGATAGAACGCGGCATTGAGAAAGCCGAGACGCGCGCCAGATGCCTGATTAGCCAGCGCAACCATCGCGGCCCACTGAGGCGCCCCTGCGCTGGTCCCTCCTACCGGGACAATCACTGTGCTACCAGCCATATATGAGCCGCTCACCACCGGGACGGAGGTCAGGGGATCAGCATCATAGGCGACATCCGGGATAGCACGCATGATTCCTTTGTTGCCCCCCTGGTAGGCAGGGCGCCTGAACTGTTTGCTATACCCTCCCCCAGTCGCACCCTTACCCCTGGCCGATTCGTTCCATGTCGCCTCACTCTGATACGTACCAGCCCGGTCGGCCAGAAGCGTCGTTCCCCCCACCGCCGTTACCAGCGGATCGCTGGCAGGATACTCAACCCCTTGAGCATCCCCTAGCGAGTTCCCATTCGCATCACACGTTCCAGCATTAGAGCCGGTGTCCCCCGCCGAGACAAAAACACTGATGCGCCGGTCACGTGCCCGGCGGAAAACATCATGCCAGCTCTGGAGCTCAGCAGCCGAAAAACATGCTTCCGCAGCTCCCACACTGAGCGACATCACACTACCCAGATTCCTGTCAACCGCATAGCGCGTAGCCGCGATGAGCGCGTCAATCTGCCCCCGGTCAGTATCGTTGGCTGGATTGCCCAGCACCAGCACAATTCGCGCTTCCGGCGCCATCGCATGCGCCCACTCGACATCCAGCCCGATCTCCAGCGCAAAGCTGGTCTCATAAGGATTGTTGACATGAAAAGGATGCAGCCCAAAAGGGGCAATAATATCCAGTTGAGCCTCCGGCAGGCCCAACAGACTATTAAATAAGTGGAGATCATCGCGAAGCGTGGGACTCTGATACGCATCAATTATCACAATTGTCTGACCTCGTCCACGCGATCCAGCATTTACAAGCGATGAAAAGTTGTAGATCTGCTGCATCTGCTGGGGACTATAACACAACGGCGGAGCAGCGCTATGTAAGCACGGAGGAAAAACGCTGGTGCCAATCTGCCGTATGCGAGTCGCATATTGCATAAGCGGGTAGATACTGACAAGGCCCGTACGCTTGACACGAGCAAGAGCCGCATCTGGCACGGAAAACGAACTGATCAACAGGCCAAAAAGCAAAAAGCAGACCGCCACCAGGCGGCCACTAGAGCGATACATAAGCCAACGTATCATCGCTTCAAAGTCTCCAGGTTCAACAAAAATAGGAGTATGCCATATATACTACTTTAACCAGTATAGGCCGTCATAGCTGATAACATGTTTAGATATAAGGTACCACTCCTTTTGCTCATAAAGGTAAAGCAACATTTACCAGACCAGCGAGAAATGACCATTTTCTATACAAGAAGAGCAATCTATAGTATAGTAAAGACGCGATACTCATAATCATTGATATATCCAAGGCAGGGACGGCAAAAGAATGCACGATAGCGGTATGTACAATACCCTTCCGAAAACTCTGGGACGTTATCAATTGCTGCGCAGAATCGGGAGGGGCGGTATGGGAGAAGTCTGGCTCTGCGAAGATCCTCGCTTACGCCGCCAGGTAGCAATCAAAACACTTCCTCCCCATAACCAGAATGATCAAGAGTTCTCAGCACGCTTTGAGCGCGAGGCGCAGGCAGCAGCAGCATTAAGCCACCCCCACATTCTGCCCGTACATGACTACGGCGAGCACGTGCTCCCTAACGGACAGGTCATCACCTACATCGTGATGCCCTATATCGGCGGCGGATCGCTGGCAGATCGCATCAACAAATTGGCAGCGAACAACCAGGGAATGGTGCAGACAGACGCCCTGAACTACCTGACTCAGGCAGCCGAGGCGATCGACTACGCGCACGCACAGGGAGTGGTTCACCGCGATATCAAGCCCGCCAATATGCTGCTGCGCTCCGACGATTGGCTGATGCTGGCCGATTTTGGCATCGCGCGCATCATGTCCAGCACCGATAACCTGACCCAGGCAGGCGCCGGCATCGGCACTCCCGAATATATGGCCCCGGAACAGGCACAGGGACACGCGGTGGGATCAAGCGATAACTATAGCCTCGCCGTTATCGCCTATCAACTGTTCACCGGTCGCCCTCCCTTCAGCGCAGAAACCAGTTACGCAACCACCATCCAACATCTGACCATGCCCCCACCATCACCACGCCAGTTCAATCCCCACCTGCCCGAAGCCTGTGAACAGGTGCTGATGCACAGCCTGGCCAAAAACCCCGCCGAACGCTTCCCCTCCGCGCAGGCGCTCGTGGAGGGACTGAAGCGCTCGCTCGGCGCCAACGCTCAGCCCTTCTTCGCACAACAACCCCATACACCAGACATAGAAACCCCGCAAACCAATATGACAGGTCCGAATGGGCTGCAACCCCTCCAGGCAACCCACGGAACCGATTCACGCCCCAGCCTGAAAAACGGCGGGAGCAAACTCCCGTCAGCCAACCAACCACAAAATGTGACACGCCGCAATATACTGATCGGCGGAGCCGCCGCCCTGGTCGTTGTGGGCGCAAGCGGGGGCATCTGGGCCTACGCCAACCGCGCGACCCTCTTCAAGCCGGCTACTACCCCCGTCCCCACACACGCTCCACAGCCGACGCCCACACCCGACCCCAATGGCCCGGCCCTGGTCCTGCGCGATCACAATAAACCGGCTGGCTCCCTGGCATGGTCGCCCACACAAAATATCCTGTACTCGGCAGCCGACGATAACAGCGTCAAATCGTGGAATGTCGATCAGCTCCAGCAGCAGAAAAAAGAGGAATATACCAGCACCGGCAACTATCCCTTCAATGGCATCGAAAAACAATTGCTGTGGACAACCGACGGTCAGTATCTGATCGTTGGCTCCGCGCGCGTAACAGATGATCTTTCAAGCACGATCATCGATGTGTACAAGTCTGATATGAGCGGCCCCATAGCGGGACTGGATAAGGGCATCACGGTACCCTCGCTCTCCCTCAAAGGCGTAGGCTGGTATCAAAAAAAATATATCGCCGCGCTCTGGACCGACCTGAAGGTTGACAAGAAATTTTTCCTGGGACTATGGAACCCCACACAAACAGGCTTCCACCCCCAACCACTGTCCTTTGATGGCTTTCCCGCCCTTGGAACGATAGGAGACCCGATTAGCGATCTCAAAGTCTCGCCAGATGGCACCCTGATCGCTCTTTGCACAGACGATGGCATCGCCGTTGGCAGCATCGCTATCCAGGGCACCACCCTCAAATGGAAGCCCCAACCCTATAGCCCACTCCAATTTCACCCGAAACAGGTCTTCGGCAATGAAGCGAGAACCGCCGCCTGGACAGCCAGCGGCCACGGCTTGATCAGCGCCTCCGAGGACTCCCCGGGCAATACCGTCGCGGCCTGGGATATCAGAACACCATCAGACCAGTTCCAGTTCGGCCTACCCAGCACTTCTACGTTTATTACAACACTTGCGACCTACCCAAGCACAGAGAAAGCGCTCCTGGCCGGCGGCGCCAAGGACGGCACCGTCTATATCTGGGACGGCAACCAGAATAATATCCCCACACGCACGCTCAACAGCGGCGGACTGAAAGGCGAAGTGTTGGCTCTCGCCTGGTCACACGATGGACGATGGCTGGCAGCCTCCTATAAGGATACCGACGCCTCCATTATCATCTGGAACATTTAAGACATTCAAAGCAACAGGAAAACGGCGCAAAATGGATAAGCAAACAATCAATTGGCAAAATCGTCTGCTGGGCCGCTACCGCTTGCAACGACTGCTGGGCCGTGGCGCGATGGGAGAGGTCTGGCAGGCCGAAGATACACAATATCACCGGCTGGTCGCGGTCAAACTGCTTCCCGCTGTGCTGCGCAGCGAGCAGCACTATCTGCGCATGTTCGAGCAAGAGGCACGCGCGGCTGCTACCCTGGACCATCCCCACATCCTGCACGTACATGATTTTGGCGAGACAGAGATCGAGGACGGAGAGGTCATCACCTATATCGTGATGCCTTGCGTGAATGGTGGCACACTGCGCGAACGCCTACGAGCCGCCAATAGTCCACTATCCGCCGCAGAAGGCCTGCACTACCTCAAACAGGCCGCCCAGGCCATCGATTACGCCCACAGCCAGCAAGTGCTGCACCGCGATATCAAACCCTCCAATATGCTGCTCAATGAACAATGGCTGCTACTGGCCGATTTTGGCCTCGCCAGGCTGCTGACCAGCGATACCTACCGCAGCCGCACCACGATCGGCTCAGGCACTCCTGAATATATGGCCCCGGAACAGGCGCGAGGTCGCGCGGAGGCCGCCAGCGATCGCTATAGCCTGGCAATAGTCGCCTACCAGGTGTTTACTGGCCAGCTCCCCTTCAAGGACGGCACTCCCTACGACATCCTGCTGAAGCAAATTTCAACGCCACCACCACCGGCACGCCGCTTCAATCCCTCCATCCCGGCTGGCGTGGAACGCGTGCTGTTTAGAGGCATGGCCAAACAGGCCGCATATCGCTATCCATCCTGCGCCGCCTTTATCGAAGACCTGGAACGCACCTGGAGAGGGGACGAGCCATCCGATAATATACCAGTCCTGAGCCAGCCACAGCAGCAGCAGGGCCAATATACAACAGAGATGATTCCGCCATCTTCCCCAACCATGGCCCCCATGTCGCTCCCCCCTGCTATACAACAG
>JAFMRP010000840.1 GCA_017354095.1 Ktedonobacteraceae bacterium | reverse complement strand
CCGCAGGGAGACGCGCGGACTTCCTTGCAGACGGCCTGGGCGCAGCCAGACGCGCCAGCATCGTTGGCTGTCTGGACAAGAGGACCGTCGTTGGTGCTCGGAATACAGAGGACAGCCGGCTCACTGTGGCCGTCCTCCTGCTCCTTGCGCAGGTGGCCACCTTTGGGTTATTGACAACGCTAGGCAAGTTTGCGCAGCGCCTCGAACAGATCCTCGTTATCAGGCATCTCACCAGGCGCATGCTGGATCTCGATATAACGAATGACCCCCTCTTTGTCGATTACAAATAGAGAACGCTCAGCCATACCCACCGGATGACGTACGCCGTACTCATCAACGATCTTCCCCTGTGGGTAGAAGTCGGAAAGCAGCGGGAAGGTCACATTGATCGATTTGGCCCAGGCGTCAAGCGCAAACTGGCTATCCATGCTGATGCTTACCACTTCAGTATCAAAATCTTTGAAACGCTCCAGTTCGGCTTCATATGATGGCAACTGGGCCGAGCAAACACTGCTAAACGCGAAAGGTACAAAAGCCAGAACGACGTTCTTTTTCCCACGGAAATCAGCCAGGTGCCAGTCCTCTCGTTTACCGGTCTTGAGCGTAAAATCCGGCGCGATATCGCCCACCTTGAGCGTCTTTGACTCTGTACGGTTTCTACTATCCATAAGTTATAGGTCCTCTCTGGAGTATTGTTGACCTCGTCATGAGGCCGTGACTATGGTTGCTTACCGCTCGTCTTGCAAAGTGCGGAAAGATAGACATAGGTGAGTTGGCTCGCTGTTGGGGATTGTAGCACCGGCATGAAGATACTGTCAAACGATGAGGAAAGGGGCTATTACGCATTTGTTACACGAACAGGCGCAAGATCACTTTAACGATAAATTACAAAAACTACGCGAGGCGTTCTTTACCCGCGGCACCCGCAGCGGGCTTCTAGCCTACCTTCCCATTGTCCTGGTGATTATCGCTATGTTCTTCGGCACCGCCTGGCTGGTCTTCTCGCCGTTTAGCGATCCGGCCCGCTATCAGTGCTATGCCCTGACATTCTGGCTGGGCAGTCATGCAACCCACTTGCTGCCGCCTCACCAGTGCGATTTCTTATTGGAATCGCGCTTCCATATAAGTTTCCCCCAGCCCCAGTTTCACATGCTGCCGATTGAATATCCACCACTGGCGCTGGCTCTCTTTTCTCCTGCGCTGTTGGTCCCGCTGGCCTACTACCAGTTTGCCTTCGCGCTCTTGATGTCGCTGGTGGCTCTCTTCGTCTACTGGCTGCTGCTGCGCTACGGCCCACAAAGGGCGGCGCTGATCTTCGCGCTGTACCTCTTCATCGGCGCTCTCGCGACCACCCACAATCGCTTCGACCTGGCTCCGGCAGCCCTCACATTGATCTGCGTGATCGCAGCCGAGCGCAAGCACTGGACTGCCGCCTATATCGCCCTGGCCTTCGGGGTGCTGCTCAAGCTCTATCCACTCCTGCTGCTCCCGGCGCTCTTTATCGCGGAACAGCGCTCCCTGGGCCGCTTACATCTGCCCGGCCAGCGATCAACACCACGCGATCTGCTCCCGGCACTGCTTCAGGCGCTGCGCGGCTTCACTCGCTGGCGCTGGACAAACAGCCTGGTCGCGCTGGGTGTGGTGGCAGCCGTAACAGCAGGCTTCGCGCTGCTCAATCCCCAGAACGCCGTTCTGAGCCAGCTGGATTATTTCGTCAGCCGCCCCATTCAGGTTGAGGCTACGGGCAGCACGCTGCTCTGGCTGGCACGCTCGATCGCTCCTATCGATGCCCGACTCGACTTTGGCTCCTATAATATTGTCAGCGCGCTGGCCGATCCGGTCTCGCGCCTCTGTACGCTGGGCCTGCTCCTGGGCATCATCTACGTACTCTACCTCCAGTGGCGTGGCCGGCTCGATCTCACTCAGGCCTTTATCGCGCTGCTTCTTGTCTCAATCGCCACAGGCAAGGTCTTCAGCCCGCAATACCTGATCTGGTTGATACCCCTGCTGGCCTACGCTGGCGCGTTCGATGCCCGCTGGCTCCTGCTCTGGGGAACAACTTCCCTGCTCACGACTTTCGCCTACGCCTTTTTCTACACGCGTGCCATGAGCGATATCAACATGCTGATAAACACTCCCGGTTTCTTCGAGACCGTAGGCCTGCGTAACGCCTTTTTCGTGCTGATCACGCTGAGCTATCTATTTAACTGGTTCCAGCTCCGCCAGCGCCGCTCACTGCCGCTCTCAGCCATTGAGCAGCACAATGAAACCGCCTCGTACGCGTCTCCCAGCACCCAGGTCAGGTGAAGCCGGTAACCACTCCACCGCATTCGCACTGACACGCTCAAATCAGTACAATCGTAATAGATAATGAGGTAGTACAGACACAAACTGGCATAGCACTCAAGGAGGGCTGAGGTGATCCCGATACAGGACAATCCCGGACCACGCCGCAGTATGCCCTGGGTGACCTGGGGACTGATTATCATCAATGTCGCCGTTTTTCTCTACCAGGTCTCGCTCGGCCCGGATGCCGAATCCTTTATGCTCGCTTACTCAGTTGTCCCGCTTGCTATTGTCAACGGCGTGCCGCAAACATCGCTGCCAGGGGTCCCCCCCGGCATCCCTTTTCATACGCCTGAACCGGTCTATCTCACGTTAATCACTGCGATGTTTCTGCACGCGGGCTGGCTGCACATCGGCGGCAATATGCTCTATCTGTTTATCTTTGGCGACAATGTTGAGGATCGGATGGGCCACATTCCATACCTGCTCTTCTACCTCTTCTGCGGTGTGATCGCCAGCATCGCGCAGATTGTGGTAGGCCCACAGGTGACGATACCCAGCCTGGGCGCCAGCGGAGCAATCGCGGGCGTGCTGGCGGCCTACCTGGTGCTTTTCCCCTGGTCGGGCGTGCGCACGCTGATCTTCATTTTCTTCTTCGTGACTATTGTGACGCTGCCAGCTGTGGTGTTGATCGGCATCTGGTTTGTGATCCAGTTTTTCGATGGCATTACCGCCCTGGCCGATGTGCAGCAGGGGATGGGTGGCGTGGCCTACTTCGCGCATGTCGGCGGCTTCATTGTTGGTCTGGTGCTCACCTTGCTGGTCCGTTCCTCCTTGCAGCCACCGCCCCCCATCAGCTATCCCTTCTATCCACGCCATCCCAACGCCACCAGAACGACCCGCTGGTGGTAACAAACTTGCAATCCCCATCTGCCTGATATATAGTTGTTACATCAGTTCTATCTGCACGTACGATGACAAAAGTCTGTATATCAGGAAATAACAACAAGAACGTATGAACCCGAACCCGATAATACGTTAGCATCTTCCAGTGCCCGCTGGAAGATGCGTCCCTCAATCTAACTT
>JAFMRP010000144.1 GCA_017354095.1 Ktedonobacteraceae bacterium | reverse complement strand
GATAGCCTGGCAATGCGCGCCAGGATTCTGCGCCGTGCCGGCCACCTCGCTTATCGCCTCAGAGATTTGACCATGGCGCGTGCTCTACAAGAAGAGAGCGTGGCGCTCTCACGCGAGGTAGGCGATACACAAAACCTCGCGGGCGCATTGAGTGGACTTGGATGGACCCTCTATCGCCAGAAAGATGCCGCGGCAACCGCCGGCTTGCTGCAAGAAAGCGTGGCTGCCGCGCGAGAATCTGGCGATCAATGGGCTATCGCGAATACTCTGGAGAGCCTGGGACGGTTTATGTATTATCAAGGGCAGGTCGATGAAGCTCACCAGCTACTGGAGGAAAGTATCGTAATTGCTCGCACTTTGGGAGATAGAGAAAGCCTGGCACGTATCCTGACTACCGCTGTTTCCATAGCGATCTCCCAGCACCGCATCGAACAGGCATCCGCGCTCGCCCAGGAAGCCTTCAGGCTCGCTCAAGAACTGGGCGCTAAACCCCTTATCGCCCTCGTGCTCGATTGCCGTGCCAACATTGCTATGTTCCAGGGCGAGTACCAGCAGGCAGCCGGTCTTCTCGATGCCCGCGTTTCGCTGGCTCAGGAACTCCATGACCAGCCAACAATTGCTGTGAAACGGTTACAATTGGCAACTATTGCCCTGGTGCAAGAGGACCTCGCACGAGCAACGACCCTTGTTCAGGAAAGCCTGACCTTCTTTCGCAAAGGGAAAGATTACCCCAATGTGGCTTCCGCTCTCCATATTTTCGGCAATATCAAAAAAGCTCGCGCGGACTTTGCGCAAGCCATGGAACTCTATCAAGAAGCGCTACTACTAGACCTGGAAATCGGCAATACCAGAAAAATCACTGGCCATCTCATCGCTATGGCGCTGGTCGCTTTCGAGCAGCACCGGTTCGATCTTGCGGCATGCTTATTTGGGCTCGCGGAATCCTCACAGCAGGCCGGGTCAGCGGATATCGACCCGGCTCAGCAAAAAGATTATTTCTCTATATTGCCACAGGTGCGCCATGCTCTGGGCGCGCAGAAGTTTACAGCCGCCTGGTCCCAGGGATATGCCACCACCCCAGAACAGATACCCAATTTTTTAGAGCAGATGGTGTGAACGTTATACTATGCCAAGGACTATCATTCGCCCATCGGAAATGTAGGGCCCTCCCTTGCGGGGGGCCGGCTCGCTACTGCTCCTCGGCCGTCTTGCGCATGGTGGGAAAGAGAATCACATCGCGGATCGTCTCCACATCGGCCATCAGCATAGCCAGGCGGTCAACGCCGATGCCAATACCGCCTGTCGGCGGCATTCCAACCTCCAGCGCCTCCAGAAAATCTTCGTCGAGCACCTGGGCCTCCTCATCGCCCAATGCACGCTGGCGAGCCTGGTCCTCAAAACGCGCGCGCTGGTCCAGAGGATCATTCAGCTCGGTAAAGGCGTTGCCGCATTCCAGCCCGCCAATAAACGGCTGGAAACGCTCAACGACCCCCGGCACTGAGCGATGCTGCTTGGTCAGGGGCGAGACATCCAGCGGATAATCAGTCAGGAAAAAGGCCTGCTTGAGCTCGGGATGGCCTGACCGCAGCATCGCACCTTTGAGGTTGTCGATCAAACGGCCGCGACCCAGTTTGGGATCGGCCTCGTAGCCGTGTGCCCGAATCTCCTCCGCCAGGCTTTCACGGTCGGGATAGCGCTCGGTATCAATACCCGTATATTGTTTGATGGCTTCCAGCAGTGACATACGCCTCCACGGGGGCGTCAGATCGATCTCTGTGCCCTGGTAGGTGATGCGCGTTGTACCCTTCACCTCGCGAGCAATAAAGGCGATCATCTCTTCTACCAGCCGCTGCATCTCCTCATAGTCTGCGTAAGCCTGGTAGCACTCCATCACCGTAAATTCAGGATTGTGGCTGCGATCAATCCCCTCGTTGCGGAAATTACGCCCGATCTCATAGACCCGCTCAAAGCCGCCCACAATCAGGCGTTTGAGATAGAGCTCCACAGCGATACGCAGGTAGAGATCCCGATCCAGCGTATGATGGTGGGTAATAAAAGGGCGGGCCGTCGCTCCCCCGTAGATCGGCTGCAACGTCGGCGTCTCGACCTCAATATAGCCCTGGTCGTCCAGGTAGCGACGCATCGTGCTGATCACACGACTACGGATCACAAATACCCGCTTGATTTCTTCTCCGTTGGCAATCAGGTCCAGATAGCGTTTGCGCTGGCGTATCTCTTTATCTTCCAGCCCATGATACTTTTCTGGTAAAGGACGCAAGCTTTTTGTCAGCAGACGATAGTTTTTCACGTGCAGGGTACGCTCACCGGTACGCGTCACAAAAAGAAACCCGCTCACCTGTATGAAATCTCCCAGGTCAAGCAGCTTGATCGTGCGGTATGTCTCCGGCCCCAGATCGTTGGCGCGCAGGTAAATCTGTATACTGCCACTGCCATCTTCAAGCTTCGCGAAGGTCACTTTCCCCATCTCGCGCAACAGGCGGATGCGCCCGACCAGCGTCAATGAACCTTCCGGGCCCGCCAGCTCATCAAAGTGGCGCAATACTTCGGCGATGGTGTGGGTGCGCTCAACATCATTGGGGTACGGGTTGATACCCATTTCCCGCAGCGTCTGAAGTCGCTGAATACGTACTTCCCGTTCGTCTGCCATAAAACTCTTTTTATCCTCCAATAGCTACCGCCTGGACGCGGCACACTACTTATTCTAGCATCATCACGAAAAAAGTGTCTGCCAACAAAAAACCGGCCAGCGTATTGGTCGCTGGCCGGTTAATAGGTCTGTGTCGGGCACCTATCTGACTGAGAGGATGGTGTATTCTTTCACTCCACCTGGTGTCGAAACAATGACGTGGTCACCGGCCCTATGCCCGAGCAGGGCTTTCCCCACGGGTGACTCATTCGAAATGCGTTTCGCGCCAGGATCAGCCTCGAAGGCGCCCACAATCGTGTACTGGTACTCACGACCATCGGCCGTGCTCAACTGGACAACAGAACCGAGCGAAACGACATCTGTCTCCACATGATCGATCACCCTGGCTTTCGCCACCAGCTGCTCCAGCTCCATAATGCGGCCTTCCAGACGCGCCTGCTCGTTCTTCGCATCTTCATATGCGGCATTGTCAATCACATCACCAGATTCCTGGGCCTCGTGCAGGTATCGCGCGACTTTCGCGCGCCCCTCGGTTCTCAGCATCTCTAACAGAGATACCGCACGCTGTAGGCCATCATTTGTGAGGAATACTTCTTGTTGTGCTTCCATGTTCTTGTTTCCCCTCATTCCTGTGGTGGAGGGTCTCCCTGCCACCAGAACTCTATCCCATCAGCTACCCTGTGGGGTAACCAATATCCCCCCAGGTAATACTGACTTGCTTTCCCGAATGACAACGGAGCAGTAACTCTCCCTTGTCATTCACGTCCTCAGCAACACCGCTCAGAACGCTTTCGCCTTGCCGCACCTCGATAGCACGGCCAAGTGTGGATAGCTGGTCACGCCATCGCGCCCGTATCGTACGAGCAGCAACCCCGTAGGTTGATGCTAACGGGTCTTGCGCTTCCCGCTGCAATGTGAGATAGTGCAGCTCTAGATTCTCTAATAACCGCGCGATCAACTGTTCCCGGCTCACTACATCTCCACAGGCCATCTCCAGCGTCGTTGCGCTTTCCTCTAGCCCCGTGGCGAGCAATTGATCCGCTCCAACAAGTTGATCGATACGCCCATTTACATTAATACCAATGCCCACAACGGCAACCATATGACCGGTAGAGTCATGGCTGGTCTCGATCAGAATGCCAGCAACTTTGCGGTCGCCAATCAGAACATCGTTAGGCCATTTGAGCGTCGCGGTGATATTACAGGTCTCTTTGATCGCATCTACAACAGCTAGCGCCGCGATCATGATCAGCAAATAAGTAGGGAAATGCGGTTGCAGTATGGTTGACGAAAGAGCACCGCCTCCTGGCAAGTCCAACCAGCGTCGGCCAACACGCCCCTTTCCCGCCGTCTGATTATCTGCGAGAACAACCACTCCTTCTGCTGTACCCTGCCGGGCAATGCGCAGCGCCTCCGTATTCGTCGAATCAATACTCGATCTGTAAAGTAGATGGTTCCCCGTACCAAGAAGTTGCGTGTGTAGTAAGTCTCTTAATTCATCGATGTTTAACTTTGCAGCGGCCAGCTTCTTCTCCACTCTCTACCACTTTTCTCTCTCTGCTACGACCGTATTCCCCTGGCGTAGCCCTCATCCCTTCTGTCTGCCTGTGGGCGCAATTCTCTGCCGGGGCTCTTGTTCCACCTCATCCTTAAAATCAACTACAAACTATCTTTCTGGATAGGACCGGCACGTAAAAGAACTACGTATAGCGAAATAACCAGTTGGGCGACAAAACGACTTGAGTTGATAAAAACCCCAGAGCAAGAGCCACCTAAAGGCCTATTTTGCTCTGGGGAAGCTGCACAGGCAAGCTGAGCACTACGCACAACCTACCAGTGTGTTGTCTCTTCTCACCCTATACGGGCTCAACAAGAAGGCGAGCTAACGCTGCATCCCCCTATGCTGGAAGGTGTGAGACGTAATCACGCTGCCTGTGCAGCGAGGACTTTCATTCATTACACACCACCTCCTTTCGTTGACGCTATTGTACCAGAGGATTTTCACACTTGTCAAGCTTTTCTGAAAAATTGCTTATAATAATGCTGTGCTTGATAGCTATGAAGCATTATCTGGGGCCTGCTGAGACGGTAGAGCCATTTGTGAAAATCATGTGAATTTGTAACATTCTATCTATGGTTGTGTTGCCGTGTATCACTCCTGGTTACCGTATCCCTGCATGCGTTTTGATGCCGTCAAACTGACAATGGAAAAGTCTCCTCTGTAGGTTGACGTCTGCACCTCCAATACGTACACTATACACCAGAATGTAGGATTAAAGGAGACCTTTGTATGTCCATTGAACGCACAGCGCACCCCTATATCGTGCGCGATCCAGCAATATACGGCGGCGAACCCCTGGTTGAAGGCACACGCACCGCCGTGCGCCATATCATCCTGCTGTTTCAAGGCGACCAGGACCCCGAAGAGATTGCGGCCAGCCAGCACCTTACCCTGGCTCAGGTGTATGACGCCATTAGCTACTTCTACGATAACGAAGAAGAAATAAAACACTATATCCGCAACGTCTCTTGGAATAGCTAATTCCCTGTCCTGACCCCTCTCTCTTCTCCCCTTCCCCTCGCTTTCTCTCCGTTTCTGAATAGTTTTTCATTTTTCTGACGCGCCGCTTTCATCTTTCACTCTTCCCCATCCCCCTTTGCAATCTAAGGTCGAGGCTGTTATCATATAATATATATTCACCTTCATAAGGTGCCAGTTTGCCAGGGCCGGCCCTGGCATCCGCATTCCACAATTGTGTATCTGTACGCCGGCTACAGCGAAATCCAGCCCCTCTTGCTGGATCGTGGCCGCACCTGTTGGGAGAAGGGTGGGATTGCTAAGCTCGCAGTGGAGCCTGCTGACAAGGTGGTCGTTGTGTTCGTTCATCAACATCTGCTCGTTTTGATGTCGATTGAAAAGCAAAGGAGGACGGTATGCAGCAACAATACACTGACTTGCTAATCGATGCCCTCCTGGATGAGGGGTTCACCGTAGAAGAGGCGCAAAATCTCGTCCGCCTTCAAACAAAGTATGAAGAACAGGCCGTCTTTGAAATCACTAATCACCTCGAATTCGCACGCTGGCTCGTAGAACATAAACGCCTGAGTGATTGGTAGAGGCTACATCTCGCCGCTTCTTCGCCTGCACGGCGGACTCTTGCGGCTCCCTTGGGCGGTGTTGTACAATGAATATGGCGGAGTAGATGGGACGGCGTGGCGCTGCTACGCCGTCCTTGCGTTTCCGCTACACAGGACTTTAAGAAAGCCTTTTTATTTCACCAGGCACACCGCGCGCCCCTTCAGTTTGCCTGACTATGTGGCCGTAACCACCACGATGGCATCGGCAAACAACGCAAAAAGGGTCAACTACGCTGTGCGTTACCCGGCGGAATGATAGCACCTTTCCTGAACATGGACAAATACAAACTCTCGTTTCTGCCCCATCAACGCACGAAAAAAAGATGGCAAGAACGACAATTGCCCATAGACGGGAATCCAGCTATCCGGATAATTGGCAACTCCTGATTAAACACTGCTGGCATAAGGGAGGCCTCACAATGAAAGCGGTTGTTATGGCAGGTGGGGAAGGATCGAGGCTACGTCCTTTGACGATCCGACGACCAAAACCTATGGTCCCCATTGCAGGCAAGCCAGTGATGGAACATATCCTCAACCTGTTAAAACGTCACGGCATTACGGAAGTCATCGTCACCGTCCAATATCTAGCAAGCAGCATCGAGGATTACTTTGGAAGCGGGTCCCACTTTGGGATGCGCATTACTTACTCACGCGAAGACGTTCCTCTGGGTACTGCTGGCAGCGTGAAAAACGCCGAAGATCACCTGACAGAGCCGTTTCTTGTGATCAGCGGTGACGCGCTAACTGACTATGACTTGACCGATATCATTAACTACCACAACGAGAAGAAATCCATGGCCACACTGCTGTTGGCCCATGTTCATAATCCCCTGGAATATGGCGTGATCATTACCAACGAAGATGGACACATCACGCAATTCCTGGAGAAACCCAGCTGGGGTGAGGTCTTCAGCGATACAATCAATACCGGCATCTACGTGCTCGATCCCAAAATCTTTACCTACTTTGAGAAAAATAAACCCTTTGATTTCAGCCAGGAACTCTTCCCCATGATGCTGAAACAGGGCGATCCAATCTATGGCTATGTCGCCCCCAAAGGCTATTGGTGCGATGTCGGCAATTTGAGCGAGTATATGCGCGCCAATGCCGATGTGCTGACCGGTCAGGTTGAGGCGGAGATCCCGGCGAAAAATATCGGCAACCATATCTGGTGTGAAGAGGGCGTGGAGATCGCTGAAGACGCTCAACTCTATGGCCCTATCTATCTTGGACGCGATAGCAAGGTGCGCTCCGGTGCCATTATTCATGGCCCGAGCACCATTGGCACCTACACCATTATCGACGCTCGCGCTCAGGTGGATCGCAGCATCGTCTGGAATAATTCCTACATCGGCGAACGCTCCGAACTACGCGGCGCCATCGTCGGCTCGTCCACCAATATCAAAAGCAAAGCCGTCATGTTTGAAGGCTCGGTGATTGGCGACAATTCGATTATTCAAGATGGCGCCATCATTCAGCCCAATGTCAAAATCTGGCCCGATAAAGAAGTCGAGGCCGGAGCCGTTGTCAATACGAGCATTATCTGGGGCTCACAGGGCCGGCGCAGCCTGTTTAGCCGCTTCGGCGTCACGGGCCTGGTCAACGTCGATCTGACCCCCGAGTTCGCGACTAAGCTCGGCGCAGCCTATGGCGGCATCCTACCCAAAGGCGCCGTGGTCTGCCTGAATCGCGATTCTCATCGCACTTCACGCATGATTAAGCGCGGCATCAATGCTGGTATGCCTTCAACTGGCATTAATGTGCATGATATTAACCAGGTTCCCATCCCGGTGGCTCGCTACTTCATCCGCAATACGGAGGCCGTCGGCGGCGTCCACGTGAGTGTCTCACCCTACGATCAGCGCGTGGTCGATATCAAAATCTTTGACCAGCATGGCCTGGATATCAATAAAACAACCGAGCGCAAGATTGAGAATCTCTTCTTCCGCGAAGATTTCCGGCGCGTTTACCTGGATGAGATCGGCGCTATCGAGGTGTTGAGCAACACAGATGTGATTGGCCTCTACATGGAAGGTTTCAATAAGGTGGTCAATCGAGAGGTGATTCGCCGCCGCAAATATCAACTGGTCGTTGATTATACCCACGGCAGCACTACCCAGATGCTTCCGGATATCTTCAGCTCGCTGGGCTGCGAGGTGATTGTGCTCAATACCAGTAAGGACGATGTGTCGCACTCACGCTCGCCCGATGAACTGAGTAAGGATATGCAACGCCTGGCAACCATTAGCTCGGCTCTCCATACGGATATGGGCATCCGCATCGATCCCAGTGGTGAGCGCATCTGGCTGGTGGATGACCGCGGCCGCACTCTGGATGGCATGAAACTGCTGGCCGTAATGAGTAACCTGTTCCTGCGCCAGCATCACAATGGCACTATCGCGGCTCCTGTTACCGCTCCAAGCGCCTTGCAGCACCTTGCCCGGCGCTACGATGGCTATATCCTGCATACCAAGGTGCTGCCACACGCCCTGATGACGGCTGCCAGCCGCGAAGGCGTGGTGCTGGTTGGCGATGGACGCGGCGGCTTTGTCTTCCCCTCCCTGCAGCCAGCCTTCGATGGTATGCTGGCCATCGCCAAACTGCTGGAATTGCTGGCCATCTTTGAAACACGCCTCTCTGAGGTGGTAGACGATCTGCCCGCGTACTATATGAGCAGCACCAGCGTGACTTGCCCCTGGGAACACAAGGGCAAGGTGATGCGCATTCTGAGCGAGCAGTATCGCGAACGACGCGCTAAGCCGATCGATGGCATTAAAATCGACCTGGGCAGTGAGTGGGTCCTGGTCCTGCCCGACGCCGATAGTCCGCTCTTCCACGTCTTTGCCGAGTCGGTTTCAACCGAACAGGCTCAGGCCCTGGCCGAAAAATATGCCCGCGTGGTTAGCGGCCTGCAACAGTAAACAAAAATACAGGGGGCCATCACCCCCTGTATCTTCATAAAGTGTATGCGCCACCTGAGGTGGCGCATACACTTTATGACGTGATCATCAC
>JAFMRP010000839.1 GCA_017354095.1 Ktedonobacteraceae bacterium | reverse complement strand
ACTCCCTTCCCCAATACAGTGTCCCTTGACAAGTGCCTTCTCTCTTCTTATACTTTTTGATAAAGCGCTTTATCAAAGCAATTCACGGTCGGAAGGAAGGTAGCATGAAAAAAAGGCGTCCCCGTCAGGTCGACGTTGCCGCATTAGCCAACGTGTCGCCCGCGATCGTCTCGCTGGTCATCAACGGGCGAGTCAATGGGAACGTGCGAATCAGCCAGGAGGCGCAGCAGCGCGTTTGGGATGCTATATACGAGCTTGGTTATGTCGTCAATCCCGTCGCGCGTAAGCTGGCGGGCAACCAGAGCCGCATGCTCGGCGTTTTCACCTACGAGGCCATCTTCCCCCTGGAATATCACGATTTCTACTACCCCTTCCTCATTGGCATCGAAGAGGAGGCCCAGGCGCAGGATTACGACCTGCTCCTCTTTACACGCCCCGACGGATCTGGCAAGCGCTCAATCTATAAAGATGGCGTGAACAGTTTGCAGGTCTCCGATGGCTCGATCCTCCTGGGCGTCTATGAGGAGCCGGACGAGATCACCCGTCTGCTGGCCGAAGGATTTCCCTTTGTTTATGTCGGCAGGCGCGAGATACCCGGCGAAGAAATCGCCTACGTCGCGGCCGACTACGTAGACGCTACCAGGCAAGTTGTCGCATACATGCACAGTCAGGGACACAGACAAATCGCCTATCTCTACGACCATGATGGCAGGCGCAGAGAGGCGCAGCACGACCGCCAGCAAGGCTACATCCTGGCCGTCCGGGAGTTGTCAATCAAAGAGCAATTGATAGCGTGCAGTGCGTCAGCATTCACGCCAGAACGGCTTCAGCACTATCTCGCGGCGGGCATCACCGCCATTCTCTTTGAAACCGTCAACTACGCGCATCTTCTATTGAGCGCGGCCAGCGTGCTTGGCAAAAGCGTGCCCCGAGACATCTCTTGCGCCATCTTAGGCGACCCATTGAACGAAATACAGAATATTCCCGACCTCACCAGCTTTTCTATTCCCCGCCGGGAGATGGGAAGAGAGGCAGTTCGCCTCCTCATCGACCTGCTGACGGAGGGTCACACTATCGAAAACAGGCAGATCACCCTGCCATGCACATTCGTGAGGGGGCAAACCGTCGTGCCCCCACCCGACAACGGCTAGCCCAATTCTGGACCGATATACCGAACATTTTTACATTATCCCGTACGGTTGTCTTGTCGTATGGTTGAGCATGCTTTTGTCTTTTTTAGACGGAGCAGGAAAAAGCAGAGCGACTATTTATCTGTCATTTTCCCTGCCCCTACAACAAGCACAAGGAGGTCATACCATGTTCAGGCGCATACCTTTTTTGGCGATGACGCTTCTCCTCGTCCTGGCAGTCAGCGTATTGTCTGCCTGTAACAGCGGAGTCTCTTCGCCGGGGGTCACACGCATCAAAGTCTGGTTTCCGGGCAATAGTGGCCTGGAAAGTGACCTGGTAACAAAAACGCTGGTGCCCGCCTTTGAGAAGGCGCATCCAGACATCAAGGTAGATGTACAATATGTCGATTGGGGCACCCTCTCACCAAAGCTGAACAGCGCGTTCGCAGGCGGGACCGCGCCCGATGTCTTCGGACATGGACCAGCCGCCACCGCTGGCTTCGCTGCCGCCGATCGTATTTTGCCGCTTGACAGCTACATCAATAAGCTGGATGACGCTACGCGCCAGGATTTTGGCTCGATGCTGGACGCGGGCATGGTCAACGGACATCGCTACCTGATGCCGCTCGTGAGCGATGGTCTGCTCTTCGCCTATCGCACCGACCTCTTCCGCCAGGCTGGCCTTGATCCCAACCATCCGCCCACTAACTGGAGTGAATTGCAGCAGGTAGCCCAGAAACTCACGCAGCGCCAGGGAGGCAAGATCACGCGCGCGGGCTTGCAAATGGGCATCACCGGCATTAGCTCACAACAGACCTTCGCGACCTTCCTTTATCAGAACGGGGGCACCCTGCTCGATAAAGACAATACCGAAGTGGCCTGGAACTCGGAGCAAGGTGTTAAAGCACTCCAATTCATGGTCGACCTCTACAACGGCCCCAACGCGGTCGGCAAGAATACCAACATTAACTACGGCACATTGCCTCCAACTCAGCAACCCCTGGTCACAGGCGAAGCCGCTATGGCACTTGTCGGATCGGGCGCGCTGGCAGGTATCCAGAAGGCCAAACCGGACATCATGAAAAATATCGCCGTGATGCCCCCTATTGGTCAGACCCAGAAAGCCGCCTATGGAGGCGCGGGCACAGGCCTCTTCATCAATAAAGATAGCAAACACGCCGACGCCGCCTGGAGCTTCATTCAATATATGGTCAGCGTTGATACGCTCAAGCAATATACCTCGGTGACAGGCACGGTGCCAGCGCGCTCTTCTTTCATCAATAGCGATGTGGTGCAGAAAAATACCTTTATGAAGCCCTACCTTGAGGCCATGTCGGCTAAAGCCTTCAGGCCCAACCCCAATATCGCGTCCTGGGTCCAGGTGCGCGATATCCTGGCGCGCTACCTGGAAAAATCTATCGTGCGGCAAATGACACCCACCGCAGCTCTGAACGCCGCCGCACAGGAAGCGGGCAGTCTTTTAGCAAAGAAGTGAGGTGAGTATGGCAGTCGAAACAATGCGCTCCGCTCCCCCTGTCATTGCCCGGGCCACGCGCCGGCTCAGCAGGCAGCAGAAGCGTATCGCGCTCGCAGGCATGTTGTTTGTGACGCCCGCGGTCCTGTACGTATTGCTATTCAACATTTTTCCAATACTGTACGCCTTTTTCCTGAGTTTCACCAACTACAGTCCACTTGACCGTCAAAGCCCCCAATTGCGGGGCTTTGACAGCTATCAAACTGTCCTTGGCTCGGGCCAATTCTGGAATGCCCTGCGTGTCACCATTCTCTACACCGTAGAGGTCGTGCCCCCATCGATAATCCTGGCGATCGGGCTGGCGCTGCTCGTCAACAAGCCATTGCGCGGCATCGGCCTCTTCCGCTCGCTGTACTACCTGCCGCGCATCGTCTCGCTCACGGCGGTTAGCCTGGTCTGGCTCTGGCTCTACTCCAACCATGGCTTCTTCAACTACCTGGCAAGCCTGGTAGGGATAGGTCCCATCGACTGGCTCAACTCGCCTGCGCTCGCCCTGCAATCCATCGTCGTCATGCGCGTCTGGAAGGCGCTTGGCGGTAATATGGTCCTGTTCCTCGCAGGCTTGCAGGGTATCCCCCAGGAGCTTTACGAGGCCGCTGCCATCGACGGCGCTGGCCGCTGGTCAAAATTTCTCTATGTCACGCTGCCGGGGCTGCGACCAGTCATGGCCTATGTCACGACCGTGAATATCATCTATCTCTTCCAGTCCTT
>JAFMRP010000838.1 GCA_017354095.1 Ktedonobacteraceae bacterium | reverse complement strand
TCTATATACATGTACCCGTGGCCTGGATCGGCATGCTCGCCTTCATCGTCCTCGCCGTGGTCAGCGTTACCTACCTCGTCAAGCCGCATGAGCGCTGGGACCTGTTCGCGCGCGCCACAGCCGAAATCGGGGCCGTTTTTATCACCCTGGCCCTGCTGACCGGCTCAATCTGGGGTAAAGTCACCTGGGGTACCTGGTGGACCTGGGACCCCCAGCTCACTGCGACCCTGATTCTCTGGTTCATGTACATCGCCTACCTTATGCTGCGCAGCTACATGGGGCGTACCCATGCGGGCGCGCAGGCCGCGGCAGTCGTCGCCATCATCGGCGTGATCGACGTCCCGATTATCTATATGGCGGCCAGCTGGTGGCGCACTCTGCATCCACCCAAGGAAGTCGGTGTAGCCGGAGCCCTGCCGTCCTCCGTCGTCCTGACCTTGATGGTCTCGCTTGTCACCTTTACGCTGCTCTATAGCTTTTTACTCATACAGGTCTATCAACTGCAAAAATTACAGGCCCGGGCGGAACACCTGCGCGTTAGCCTGCTGGAAGAATAAAAGGAGAACGATCCATGACATACCTGGTAGCTGCCTATGCTATCGCGTGGCTTGGGCTTTTTATCTACCTCGCCTTTATCGTTATGCGTCTGCGCAACGTACGCACAGAACTCGCCGCCGTGACAGAGATTGTGCGGGAACAACAGAAAGAGCCTGCTCATGAAAATTAAAAATACTGACAACCTCACCATTCCTGCGGGCGAGCAGCCGGACGACAAAAAAAGTATGTCCACCGCGCGCCGCCTCTCGACGCTGATCGTGGGCGATGTACTCGTCTTTCTGATCTTCTCGATGGTAGGTCGCAGCAGCCACGGCGAGGCTGCCGGCCTGGACGCGTTTGGGCAGATAGTACAGACTGCGGCCCCCTTCGCCATCGGTTGGTTTCTGATAGCTCCCTTTCTGGGCGCCTACAGGCGTGGTCTTGAAGTGGAGCCGGGTAGAATGGCGCGTCGCACCCTTCTGGCCTGGCTTTGCTCCTGGCCGCTGGGCATGCTCCTGCGCTGCATCGCTGAGCAGAGAATTCCCAACTATACCTTTTTTATCGTCAGCTTCCTATCAATCGCTGTCATCCTGCTGATCTGGCGCTGGCCATTCGCCCTGACCAACAGCATCAGGTATCGCCAGAACCAGACCACCGCATAAAATCAGTTGACGGCCCGTCTCTCCTTGCCTGGGCCGTCCTCCTTCTCATGCTGTATACTATATTTTCCGCTTCTTCGTATATACCCCGTATATATAAGTAGGGAGACTATTTGATTGCAATTGGCTTAGACCGACCCGTAACACTATCTATTGTTAAAAAACAGGGCATATCGAAGTTATGTATAGTAGAGAACGCTATTGATTGTTTCATTGAGTGCGTGTATATAGATAGGCGGTCTCGCACCGCGTACCTTTGGAGGAGAGAGCATGGCCAGCGAAGACACACTAGCAACTGAGAACAGGGATAGCTCGAAGAAGTTGCGCAAGCGCGAAAAACGCCTGGAAGAGCGTCTGCAAAAGGCACAAGATGCGCGTGTTCGTGCTGAAGAGCGACTGCGCAAAGCAGAAGCACGCCTGGATAAGGCCACCGCGCGTATTCAGCGCCGCGAAGAAAAGTTGGAGGCCGTGCGTCGCCAGCTCGCCGAACATGCCGCCAGCACTGATGAGGCGGTAGGGGCGGAGACAGTATCTACAACCGGCGAAACTGGCGCTAATGGCGCGGGCGCTGCGCCGGAATCTGATGAGGGTGAGCAAGAGCATAGAGGCGCCGAGGCGCGCGCGCCCGCGCTGGCAGTTGAGGAAGAGGTACGTCACGCCGTAGAGCGAGTCGTAGCAGCGGCGGAAGAAGAGGAAGAGGTGGAAGAAGAACAGGAGTTTACCGAATTGGAGTCCCTCTTGCGTGAGGAGGAAGAGGACGAGATACCAACGCATCCCGGCCGTTCTAGAGGTCAGGAGCAGCCTGACTCGCCTTCCTTCACTGGTATAGAGGATCTTGAAGAAGAGGAAGAGCATGTAGAGGCGGTGACCGCCATGATTATTGCAGAGGCGGCTGCAGCCGCCGCAGCCGAAGCTGAGGCTCTGGCGGAGGCCAGCGGTTCTCGAGTACGCGATGCTCGCCGCCAGGCACGCGAGGCAGATGACGAGGTTGCGCGGGTGCGCCTCGTCATTGAGCAGGGCCAGATGAGCGGCGAAGAGGCGGAGCAAGCACTGCACGCCGCTGAATTGCGGGCTACCAGTGCCCACGCGGCTGTAGCCGATGCCGAGGTCGCGGAGGAGCAGGCACGGCGCGCTGCTATGAATGCCGAGGCCGAAGCTGAGGTGGCTGAGGGCATGGCCTCCTCTTCTCAGATGCATAGCGACTACACTGCCATCCTGCGTGAGCGTAGACGCTATGTTCAGGCCCAGCAAAATGGTGTCTCTAACCCGGAGCAGCCTGCGGACCCGGCTCAGTCGAGCGATGATGCTGAGACGTCTCATCGGCAAGAACTGGCATGAGTGCAACCCTGCCACTCGAGGATGAGGTAGCTCGGCGCTGGTGGTCCCTCTCTCCCGGCTGTATTCTGCCTCTCAGTGATGGGAGCCGCTATCAATTGCTATTTGCTGGCCGCCCCGGAGGCTCCTGCGGGCCAGATGTGCGCGATGCCGTTCTCTGCCATGCCTTTGATGCCGGCGGGCGATATGTTCCAGGCACGGATCGACTGGTTGGCGATGTTGAGTTCCATGTGCGTGCCGGCGACTGGCTGGCTCATCGACATCACACCGACGCGCGCTATAATCGCGTCATTCTGCACATCGTGCTGCGTTACGATGACCGGCACACGCCGCGCCAGGATGGCCAGCCGGTGCCGATCTGCTCGCTCTACGATCTGCCTCTGAGCGCTTTTGCCGACTGGCGAGACACCAGCCAGGCACTATGGCCCTGCCAGAGCGTGATGGCCGACGTCACGGCGCGCCAGTGCCTGTTGCGCTCTGCCGGGCTGGCGCGTTTCGAGCTGAAAGCCCAGTCCTTTGTTGCGCAATTACATACGCTGGGTGAGCAATTTCCTGGCATTCAGGCTGAGCCGTACAATCTGGTGCTCATACCGGCCCTGGCCGAAGGACTGGGCTATGGACGCGATCGGGATTTCTTTCGAGCTACAGGCCTCTTCCTGCTCGGTCTGACAGAGCAACTGCCGCGGCCCCTGGGACACGGCTTGCAGCCCGAACCTCTGGATGCACGGCGCCTGCGTGTGCTGCGTACCATGGTGTATGAATGGCGCGATGCCTGGAAGGTCTTGCGCTCTCATCTGCTGGCGGAGGAAGAGCATCGCTGTTTACAGGCGCTGCGCGATGCCTTC